>JAZKYW010000199.1:0-18783 GCA_045612325.1 Candidatus Limiplasma sp.
AGCCGAGGGTCGTTGTTTGACCCTCGGCGGTCTTCGTTTATTCCCCAAACAAAAAAGACCCGCCCCCTGCCGCGCAATGCGCGGCAGGTACACGGGTCAAGGGCGAAGCCCTTGTTATTGCAGATTTTCGATCGCCTTGACAAAGATGGCAAGGTTGTTGAGCAGGCTGTTGAGGTTGATGTACTCGCCCGCCTGGTGGGCCAGTTCTTCTTCACCGGGGAAGAGAGAACCGAAGGCAACGCCTTCCTCGAGGCACTTGGCGTAGGTGCCGCCGCCGATAGCCATGGGCTGGCTTTCGGTATCGCCGGTCACTTCGGCGTAAGCGCTCATGAGCGCCTTGACGAGCTTGCTGTTGGGCGCAACGTGATGAGGATCTTTCTGGCTGTCCACGGTCACGGTCACTTCGGGCGCAATGGCAGCAACGATGCTGGCGGTCAGCGCCTTGTGGTCGCACAGGATGGGATAGCGGATATCCAGCGTGGCGTACAGGCCTTCCTGCTCGGTGTAGCGGATGATGCCGATGTTGCAGGTCAGCGGGCCGGAGATGGCATCCTCGCACTTGATCTGCAGGCCCTTGCCGTCGTATTCCATACCCACGCAGTCAGCGAGGGTACGCAGCGCACCGCAAACGCCCAGTTCCTTCAGCACCAGCAGCACCTGACCGATGGCATTGCGGCCGACTTCGGGGAAGGCGGCATGGCCGGGGATGCCGGTGGAGATGAGCTTGACGTCGCCGTTATCCATTTCGGCAGCCACTTCCAGCTGCAGCTTTTCGGCAGCCTTGTTGGCGGCGGCGCACAGGGCTTCATCACCCTCGAGGATGGCGGTAGCCATGCCGGGGATGACGTTGCAGCGCTCGCCTACGTTGAACTGCTTTACCTTGAGGCCTTCAGCGGTATAAGCGCCGGTAAGGCTCAGGTGCAGCATGCCCTTTTCGGTGTTGATGACGGGGAAATTGGCATCAGGGCTGAAACCTACGCGGGGCATATCGGCATGCTTGGCATAGTGCTCCATGCAGCCCCAACCGCTTTCTTCATCGCAGCCCAGAATGAGGCGGACCTCACGCTTGAGGGGCACTTCAGCCAGCTTGCAGGCCAGCATGGCGTACAGACCGGCAACCGCGGGTCCCTTGTCATCGCTGGTGCCGCGGCCGTACATGTTGCCGTTGATGATCTCAGCGCCGAAGGGATCCTGCTGCCAGCCGTCGCCTACGGGCACAACGTCCAGATGGGCAAGGATAGCGATGGGGTCTTCGCCCAGCGGGCCCATGCGCACGTCACCGGCATAGCCGTCAAAATTGCGCACTTCAAAACCCATGGCGGCGGCGTCTTCCAGCGCTACATCCAGCGCCTTGCGAACTTCCACACCAAAGGGAGCACCGGGGGCGGGTTCGCCCTTCACGCTGGGGATCTTGATCCAGCGGGCAAGGGTCTCGGTCATGGGCTCGCGCAGGGATTCAATGATCTGATTCAGGTCTTTCATATCGGTTCCTCCTCAGCCTTTGATGGCTTTTTCAAGCGATTCGGCGGCCTTGATCACGCGGTCATGCTGACAGGCCAGATTGACGCGAACATGGTACTCGCCCAGCTTTTCACCAAAGAAGGTGCCAAAGGTGAATTCCACGCCCGCCTTGTGGCAGCGTTCCTTGAGTTGCTCCACGGTAAAGCCGTAGGCGGTCAGGTCTACCCAGCCCAGATAGGTGGCTTCCAGCGGAGTGAAGATGGCTTCGGGCAGACGGGCAGCCAGTTCCCTGCGCAGGATGGCTTCGCCTTCCTTGATGTAGGCAAGCATGCCGTCCAGCCATTCATCGCCGTAGGTGTAGGCGGCTTCGGCAGCGACCAGACCGAAAATGTTGCCCTGTACCACGCCCACAGAGCCCATAACGCCCTGCAAGGTCTTGAGCAGTTCGGTGTTGCGGGCAAAAGCCACAGCCTGCTGCAGGCCCGCCAGGTTGAAGGTCTTACTGGCGCTGGTCAGCGCGATCACCTTGTCCTGCGCGCCGTCAGCCACATTGAGCATGGGAGCAAACGCGCCCTTTTCGAACACGAAATCCTCGTGGATCTCGTCGGATACCAGCAGTACATCGTAACGCTTGAGAATAGCCCACAGGGCTTCCAGTTCCCCGCGCGTCCAGGCACGGCCCACGGGGTTGTGAGGATTGCAAAGCAGCATCATCTTTGCGCCGTTTTTGCAGGCTTCCTCGATGTTTTCAAGGTTCATGGTGTAGCGGCCGTTTCCATCGCAGTTGAGCGGGCATTCCACGATGCTGCGCTCGTTATCCTTGATGGAGAAATAGAACGGGCCGTATACGGGCGGCTGGATGATGATACCGTCACCCGGCTTGGTAAAGGCCAGCGTAGCGGCGCGAAGGCCCGTGACCACGCAGGGCAGAAGGATCTGCTCATCGGCGGTCAGGGTAACGCCGTGACGGCGCTGCATAAAATCAAGCATGGCCTTGGTCGCCTTGGCGCTGCAGGCAGTATAGCCGTAGGCAGGATGCGCGGCACGCTCCACCATGGCTTTGGTGATCTCCTCAGGGCAGATGAAATCCATATCCGCCACCCACATGGGGTTGATGCCCGCGCCAAGGGTTTCTTCCATCTTGTCCCACTTGATGCAGTCGGTGCCATGGCGGTCAAAGGGCTGATCAAAAAACGCCTTATCGTACTTCATGCTCATTCATCCTCCGTAGTTTTGATGGGCAGGCGGCAGCGGATGATCCAGAAGCCGCTCTTTTTTTCCACGGTCTCCACATCCTCAAAGAGGGTCTTCAGATACGTAATGGCGGACGGTGCGCCCTGCTGCTTGCGAATGACCAGCCACACTTCGCCGTTTTCGTTAAGGCAGGTGGAGGCATCGGCAAACATTTTGTAAATGACCGCCTTGCCGGCGCGAATGGGCGGGTTTTGCAAAATGAGGTCGTAGGCATTGCCCAGCACCTTTTCATAGCCGTCGCTTTCGATCACCTGCGCTTCAACGCCGTTCAGCTGCGCGTTTTTGCGGCTGAGCTCACATGCACGCTGATTGATATCCGCCATGGTGATGCTCGTTTCAGGCCAGTGCTTGCCCACCGCCACGCCGATGATGCCCCAGCCGCAGCCCATATCCAGCACCGCGCCGCTCACTTCATCGGGCAGGGATTCCAAAAGCACCTCGGTGCCGCGGTCAAGCTCCGTGCGGGAAAAAACGCCGCTGTCGGTTTCGAATTTGAGCGAATGACCGCGGTAGGATGTTTCCACCCACGCGGTCTTGTGCGCGCTGGTCGGCGCGGAAGTATAGTAGTGGTCGTTGGGCATTCGTCACAAGCCACCTTTCGTATCATTCAAAGGGAGGATTTATTTTTCCGTCTGTACGGCACGGCGCAGAAGTTCGACCTGTTCATCCGTAAGGCGCACATGGTCGCCTTCCTTCATGCCTTCTGGGATGGTCATGGGGCCGAAGGATGCGCGGTGCAAAGCGGTCACCTCATGACCGCGCGCGCCAAACATGCGCTTGACCTGATGAAACTTGCCCTCGCGCACTTCTACCTCGGCGCGGCTGAAATCATCATGCGCTTCCAGAATGCGCAATTGCGCGGGCTTGGCGGTAAAATCCTTGAGGGGGATGCCTTCTGCAAAGGCATTCACATCCGCTTCGTCCAGCTTGCCTTCCACGGTGGCGATGTAGCGCTTCCACACGTGACGCTTGGGGTCCAGCAGAGAATGCGCCAGCACGCCGTCGTTGGTCAAAAGCAAAAGGCCGGTGGTGTCCTTATCGAGACGGCCCACGGGCAGCACCTTGCGGCGGCTGAGGGCTTCGGGCAGCAGGTCCATCACCGTCTGCGCATGGCTGTCGCGCGCGGCGGTCAAAACGCCCGAAGGCTTGTAAAACAGATAATACTGCATGGCGTCATCGCCCACGGTCTCACCCGCAAGCGTGACGGTATCGGTCTCGTTGATTTTGAGGGAAGGGTCGCGCACAGGGACGCCGTTTACACGCACCTGTCCCGCCCGGACGGCCTTGACGGCCTCGCTGCGGCTTCTTTCGCCGCTTTGGGAAAGAAATTTATCCAGTCTTACACTCATGCGTCAACCTTCTTGTCAGCCTTGCGCGTACCCAGCGCACAGCAAGCGGTATTCCAGCGGCGCAGAGGCAGCAGCGGCAGATACAAAACGCCAAAGGCAAAGGCGCAGGGAGCGGCGGCTTCCATCAGCGTATCCATGGGCAGAGAGCGGGTAACGACAGCCATCATCATCACGGTGGACAAATCGCTCAAGGTAGCCTTGAGCGCGCCGCCTACGACCAGCAGGAAGGGCACCCACAGCAGCAGGTTGAGGATGGCAATGCCCACGCGGCGCATAAAGCGGCCCTTGAGCTGAGCGCGCTTGGCATCGCGGTAGGAGAGACCCTTGTTTTCGGCCGCGGCCCAGATGTAGCGGTTTACGCTGTTGTGCACTGCACCGCACAGCAGGATGAGCACGCCCAGCGCTGCAGCAGCGCCCAGCACGCCAACGCCTACCATGAAATTGTTGCTGCTCTGCTCAATAACGGCAGTGCCGATAACGCCGTTGAGCCATACGGAAACATCCGCAAGCACGGGAGCGCAGATATCGCCCCACTCCTTGACGGTGCTGTAGAGGTCCAGATATTCCACGGTCTTGAAAGAGTAGAGCGCAAAGCCGCCCATGGCAGCCAGCGGGATGCCCCACACAGCCACGCTCAGCGCATGGCGCAGGGCAGCCTTGAGCTTATCGCCGTAATGAGCAAAGCTGAAAGCCTTGCCGATGTTGAAGCGGCGGGGCTTTTGCGCCATGGCCTGCGCAAAGGAAAAGCGCAGCGGAAGCACCACCAGGATCAAAAGCACGGGGCACAGCAGTGCAAGCAGGCGCAGCGCGCCTTCAAACACAAACAGGCAGGCAAGGGGCGCAAGCGCCGCAATGCGCACGATTGCAGCCAGCACCATGTATCCCAGCATGCCCAGATAAAAGACAAAAGCATTCTGTTTTTTCTTAGCGGTCATGATATCATCCTCCAAGAGCAGATTACATACCTAAATACCATATCATTATAGTCTATCCGCGAAGCAGTTGCAAGCACATGCAGATGTTACAATTCCGCAAAAACCGCGATTTGCTTTTTTTTGAGGATATGTTATAATCTTCTTTATGGAGCCCCTTTTCATTTTGCTTTTTATCAAGGGCTTCACAGATTGGAGGCCAACTATGCGCACGATTCTTCTGACGGCTCTGGTTGCCGTTGTTTCGTATCTGCTGGGCTGCTTCTCTACGGGCATCACCATCTCCCGCCTGCAGGGTGTGGATATCCGCAAACACGGCAGCAAAAACACCGGCGCCACCAACGTGCTCCGCGTGCTGGGACTCAAGAGCGGCGTGCTCACCTTTGTGGGCGATGTCATCAAAGCCACGCTCGCCATTCTGCTTGGTCATCTGCTTTTGGATACGCTGGGCAAAGAAGTGCTGGGCATTGACCGCTACGGCATGATGGTCGGCGGCCTGTTCGCCATCATCGGTCACAACTGGCCCGTGTACTACGGTTTCAAGGGCGGCAAGGGCGTTGCCTGCTCCGCAGCTGTGATCTTCTTTGTGGATACCCTTTGCGCCCTGCCCGCCATTGCCATCTGCCTTGCGGTGGTCGCGCTCACCCGATACATCAGCCTCGGCAGCATGACCCTCATGGGCGTGTACATGATCGTGATGTGCATTGTCAACTGGGGCAACTGGCCGCTGTGCCTGTTCGCAGCCCTCCTGTTCGTGCTTTGCGTATGGCGTCACAGGACCAACGTGGTTCGCCTGATCAACGGCACCGAAAACAAGCTTGGTCAGCGCGCCAAGGACTAACAACCAACCAACAAAAAGTCAGCCGGTTAAACGCCGGCTGACTTTTTTGTTATTCTTCCACCACGCGCACGGCGCTGCCGCCTGCGGCTCTGGCCTGCACGAGGATCTTTTTGGAAATGCATGCCTTCATGAGCGGCACGTGGGAAATGACGCCGATAAGGCGCTTACCGCCCGCCAGTTCATTGAGCACATCCAGCGCACGGCGCAGGCTGTCATCATCCAGCGAGCCGAAGCCCTCGTCGATGAACAGCGTATCCAGCTGCACGCCGCCGCGGCGTGCCTGTACGGCATCGGCAAAGCCCAGCGCCAGCGAAAGCGACGCCATGAACGATTCGCCGCCCGAGAGGGTGCCCACATCGCGCACCTTGCCCGTATGCCTGTCCAGCACATCCAGCGCAAGACCCGTTTTGCCGCTGAGGCCTGCCAGCGTTTTCTGGCAAAGCACGTAACGGCCCTCGGACATGCGCTCCAGACGGCGGTTGGCCTCCAGAATCACACGGCGGAAATAATACTGCAGAATGTAGTTTTCAAAGGGGATCTTCTGTGCGCCAACCACGTTGCCGCTGACCGTGCGGTACAGATCCTCCAGCACCGTCCATTCCTCCGTGCCTGCACGCACTTCCTTCACGGCTGTGCGCAAGCCCGGCAGCAGGCGGCTGTTGTGGTCGATGCGGCTGGAGAGCGTACGGCCCTCCCTGTGCAGTTCTTCGCCCTGAATGCGCAGCTGCTCCGACTGCGCTTCCAGCGCAGCAACATCCAGCAGAGGCTTATCCTGCCAAAGGCTTGCAAGGCTCTGACACAGCTTTTCAGCGCCGCTCGCTTCCTGCCTGTAGGCGACAAGCTGCTGCTCCATGCGGCGCATATCGGCGGCGTCCATCAGTGCGCTGCGATAGGCCTGCTGCGTGCCGAAGCCTGCATCCCCCATGGCGTTGAGCCACTTTTCGCGCTCGGTTTCCGCCAGCTTTTGCTGGCCCTGCACCGCCTGACGCGCCTGCTCCGCCAATGCCTGTGCGGCATGCAAGGCACTTTGGGCGTTCTGCAGTGTTTTTTGCGCGAATTCAAGCTGCTTTTTCAATTGATCGATCGTTGTACGGAACTGTTCCGCCTTGGCGCGGCACTGCTTTTCCAGCTCCTGCGTGGGTTCCTTGCCGCCGACCGCTTCGGAGAGCTGCTCACGCAGCTGCTGCACCTTTTGGCGGGCGGCAGCGCACTGCACGCCTGCCTGAGAAGCAGCCTGCTCCGCCCTGTCGCGCGCCTGCGCGGCGCGGTCGGTCTGCGCCTTATCGGGTGCGCTCTGCACATGCGCCGCAGGGGCGGGATGATGCACGGAGCCGCACACAGGACAGGGCTTACCCTGCGCAAGCGTATCCGCCAGAATGCCTGCCTGATCTGCCAGATAGGCTTCAAACAAACGGTCATACTGTTCGGCAGCTTCGCGGCGTACACGCATACGCTCTTCCATTTCGGCTTCGCACTTCGCAAAGTTTTTCTGCGCTGCGCGGTAATCGTCAAACAACGGAAGTGCCTGCGAAAGTTTTTGCAGCTTGGCTTGCAGTTCTTCCATGCGCGGCGCACAGGCTGCCGCCTGCTCGTAAGCCTGCTGCGCGTTTTGATGCGCACTTTGGGCTTCGCTCATGCGTTTTTCGCTATCGGTAAGACTCTTCTGCAGATCCTGCAAACGTTTTTCCTCACGCTGGACGGTTTCTTCCGCGCGTTTCACATCCTGCGCCTTTTTGGCGGATGCCAGCTGTTCCTCCTGCGCGAGGCGTTCTTCCTTTTCGGCTTCCAGCTGAGCAAGGCGCTGACGCGCTTTGGCAAGCTGACTTACGCCTTCATTTTGGGTTTGAGCACTGTGAAGCTCTGCGGCGACATGGTTGACCGTGCTCTCATGCTGCTCGCGCTGCTTCTGCCACGCCTCGTTTCTGCGCTTATCGCGCGCGAGCATCTTTTCCACCGCATCCACCAGCAATTCGCCGTGGACGGTGTTGGAGGCGTACTCCTCCAGATGCTCCGCGTTTTCATCCGCCGAAAGCTGTGCCGCCAGCTGCAGATAACGTTCGCCCGCTGCCTGACAGGCGTTGCGCACGGTGTCGCGGCGTTCCTTGAGCAGCGCAGCCGCATCCTCATACAGCTGCGTATCAAAGATCCTGCGGAAGATGGCGGCGCGGGTCTTGCTGTCGGCACGGAGGATGGACAAAAAATCCCCCTGCGCAATCATGGCGACCTGCGCATACTGTCCTGCATCCAGCCCGAGCAATTCCTCGGCTGCTGCGGTCACGGTTTCAATTTTATGCCAGCTTCGCCCGTCATCGCAGGTCATGGATGCATCGGGCAGGCAGGGCGTTTTGCGGTTGGGCTTCTGATATTCGGGGCTGCGGCGCACGGTATAGCGCTTGCCGGCATGCTCAAACGTGAGCTGCACCCATGTATCATCCTCAGGCTTGGCAAAATCGCTGCGGAAGGTTTTGCCCGTGCGGCGTTTGCTTCCGCCCGTTGCCACGCCGTAAAGCGCAAAGGAGATGGCGTCAAACAGCGTGGTCTTGCCCGCGCCGGTATCGCCTGCGATCAAAAACAGCCCGTGCTCGCCCAGCTGCGTAAAATCGACCGTTTCATGGCCTGCATAGGGGCCGAATGCGTTCATCTCAAGTGTGATCGGGCGCATGACGCATTTCCTCCGCTTTCTCAAAAATCTGCCGCATTACCTCGAGCCTTTTTTCATCGGGCGGCGTATCTCCGTTCTGCACCGCATAGAATAATTCGAAATGTGCAAGCGGCGACAGGCTTTCGGCGTCGGTGTTCTCCACCGCCGCAGCCTCTGTATTGGTGCGGCTGTTCACGATGCGCATGCCCAGCAGATTGGGATACGTCATTCTCAGCGCGCCGAGGGGGTCCAGCAGTACGTCCTCATCGGTCAGCACAGCGTATACATAATCCTCGCTGAATTTCTCAGGCGAGGCCACCTCTGCCAGCGTACCCGTTGCGGTGCGCACATCCCTGAGCGCGTTGAAGGCACGTTTTTCAACGTCAAGCTTGCCCTTTTCCCCAAGCGTGACCATCAGCGCGGATTTGCGCTGGTTTTCCTCCGAGAGCGAATACTTGAGAGGCGAGCCTGCATAGCACACGCGGCCCTGCGCCATCTGCTGAGGAGAGTGCAGATGTCCCAGTGCCACATAGTCAAAGCCTTCGAATGCGCCGAGGCTGATTTGGTCCACGCCGCCGATGGGGCGCATCTCGCTTTCGCACACTTCTGCGCCGCTCACATACTGATGGGCCACCAGCACATGCCTTGCCTGCGGGTCTTTTTGGGCAGCGGAAAGTGCGGCGCGCACGGCATCCTCATAGGTTTTGACCTGCGGAAAATACGCCCTCACGCTTGAAGGCCTGATAAACGGAAGCAGCCACACATGCACCTCACCCCATTCATCCCGAAGCACATGGGGCGTGAGCGTGCCGTCAAAGCTGCGGCTCATCCACACGCCGCACTCGCCCAGCAGTTCGCGGCAATAAGCCACCTGCTCGGGGCTGTCATGGTTGCCGCTTACCGCAAACACAGGCTTGCCCAAGCGGCTGAGGCGTACCAGAAAACCGCTCATCATGCGGATGGCCTCCGCCGAGGGCTGTGCCTTGTCATACAAATCGCCCGCCAGCAGTACGGCATCCGCCTCCTGCGCCATCAAAAGCGCCTGCTCAAGCATATGCGCCTGCTCATCCAGCAGGCTGAAGCCATTGAGCCTGCGGCCGATATGCAAATCACTCAAATGGAGAAAACGCATGCGTCTTACTCCCCTTTCTCGTTGCTGTCATCTATCATCCTACCCCATTCGGCGGCGGATTGCAATACGCCGTGCGCAACCTCCTTTTTTACAAAAAGGACTGGACAAACGACGGCGGCTTTGTTATAATAGCTGTTGCTGATGTGCCAATGTAGCTCAGTCGGTAGAGCAGCTGATTCGTAATCAGCAGGTCAGGGGTTCGAGTCCCCTCATTGGCTCCATTTTTATACCGAGGTGTAGCGCAGTTTGGTAGCGCGTTTGGTTCGGGACCAAAAGGCCGCGGGTTCAAATCCCGCCACTTCGACCACTTAGAAAGCTCTGCAAATCAACGTTTGCAGAGCTTTTTGTTTTGCTCTTCTTTTGGTCTTTTGTTGTCGAAAAATATGCTGCGTGCTATAATAGTCCATCACGTCTGCCTTTTCAGACAGTCCAAAAAGTACAGAAAGGGGTATCAAGCATGAAAAAAAGCACTCCGACTCAATTTGTATTCCGTGTTTTGATCTATTGTTTTGCGCTTTTGCTGATCGCGCTTGGCGTGGCGCTGTCGGTGAACAGCAATCTGGGCGTATCTCCCGTCAACTCCCTGCCCTATGTGGTAAGTCAGATTTTGAACGTGCAGATGGGCCCCTGCGTTACTGTGATCTTCTGTTTTTATATTTTGCTGCAGGTCATTATCCTTCGCAGGGATTTTCAGCCCGTCAATCTGCTGCAGATCGTATTTTCCACCATCTTCGGCTATTTCGTGGATTTTGCCAAAATGCTGGTGGGTGACTTTGCCATCCCCACGTATTTTGGTCAGCTGACCATGCTGGCTGCAAGCATCGTGCTCATCGCCCTTGGCGTGCTGATGTATATGGATGTGCAGCTGGTGCCCATGCCCATGGAAGGCCTTGCCGCCACCGTTGCCCAAAAGATGAACAAGCCCTTCCCCACCATGAAATCGACGGTCGATTGTCTGGCGGTGCTGCTGGGCGTGGTGCTCAGCCTGATTTTCCTTGGAAAGCTGGATGGCATCCGCGAAGGCACGGTGCTCACCGCCATCGCCGTGGGCAAGCTCATCGCCGTTTTCAAAAAGCCAATTTCCCCGCTGATCAAAAAAATCTGCTTTGGCGAATAAGCCTCTGAAAGTTCTGCAAATCATTTGTCCGTTGCATTCCGCCGCACTGCTCCCTGCAAACCAAAACATCGTCACAGGAGACAGCAGCAGCACAGCAAACTGCTGCAGAAGAGATACGCCGGTCGGTTGGACATGTTTGACCGCGCCCTCATCGTCCAACTTTACAGTGACGGTTTCTCCTGCAATCACTGCTACTCCCACCGCAACGCCTGCGCCTAAGCCTCCGCAGACGGGTGACGCTGCCAACGTGCTGATGTGGAGCTGCATGGCTGTGTTGTCCGGTGCTGCGCTGTATGTGCTGGCTCGTCGTCGCAAGACCAACTAATTCTTTTTCACAGCATCCTGCTTTTTTCGCGGGATGCTGTTTTTTTGCATCAAAAAAGCAGGCCCGAAAGCCTGCTTTTGTTTTGCCTGTTATTTGGTTATGCCATCAGTTTGCGGATAATGGCGTTCATCTCGTCCCACTTTTTCTCCATATCCTGCACAAGCTTCAGCTGTGTGCGGCAGCGTACCAGATTGAGGCCCGGACGGCTGATGTGGAAGTACACGTCGCCGTTGAGGTGGTCGGTCAGGAAACGCACGCCGCATTCCAGCGTCATCAGCTTCGCGCCAAGGGGCAGCGTTTCGATCTCTTTGGCGGTCAGGTTTTTGCCGCATGCGGACAGGAATCCCTTCGCGTACGCCTCGTACAGTTCCAGCGACATCTCCACGCGGGACAGGTCCTCTTCATCCTCGGCAGCGGTGGATGCGCCAAAACGGATGGAATCACCGAAATCGTTGGCGGCAAGGCCGGGCATCACCGTATCCAGATCGATCACGCACAGGGGCGTGCGGTCGGCAGCGTCCAGCATTACATTGTTGAGCTTGGTGTCGTTATGCGTTACGCGCAGGGGCAGTTCACCGCTGCGGCACAGGGACATCAGCGCATCCGCATCCTTTTCAAATGCCAGATAGCCCTCCACCTCGGCACGCACGCTCTCCAGTCTGCCTGCGCGGTCCGCCTCGATAGCCTCATGGAAGAGACAGAAACGGTCGGGCGTATCGTGGAAGCGCGGAATGGTCTCCTTTAGGGTCGCCGCATCAAACTCCGCCAGCTGATTCTGGAACTGTCCGTACGCTACGCCGCTCTGGTACAGGTCCTCCTTGCTCTGCGCCTTTTCAAGGCACAGGCTGTCGGTGACAAACTCATACATGCGCCAGTAGTCGCCATCCATACAAAGGTAAAGGTCGCCATCCACCGTAGGCACAAGCTGCAGGGCGCGGCGAGGGTCATCCACACGCTCGCCAAGGAAACCCGTAACGGCAATGACGTTGTCCATCAGGCCGGGGATATCCTTAAAAACCGTCGTATTCAGCCCCTGCAGAATGTACAGGTGCGGACGGTTGGTCACCAGCAGATAGGTACGGTTGATATGTCCGTTGCCATAGGGCGTGCAGCTGACAGGCAGCCCTTCCAGCTGAAAGCGGCTGTAGATGTTTTCCATATTTCGTTTTCCTCCGCGCAGGATTGATGTATTCATTATGACACACGCTCTGCTGCGCTGTCAATCCTGCAATCCCGCGGCAGGAAAAGCGGAAACCGCAGCGAAAAACTTAAGTAAGGTTATTTGTGCATCCATTCAGTTCCCATATCACAATCGAGGTGTACCGTCATGATCGTTTACAATGCCCAAACCTCTGTTTTTCATCTGCAGGGACCTACTTACAGCTATCTGCTGGCTTTGAAGGATGACATCCTGCTGCAATTGTACTGGGGCCCCCGTCTGCCCGATGACACCCTTGAGGGGCTCATCGAAACGCGCGGCGAAGGCGCATCCTTCGACAGCGCGCACAGCCGCAAGCCGCTTGTTGTGCCCACGCAGGAGAAGGGCTATTTTGGTCAGCGCGCGCTCAATGTGCTCAACCCCGAAGGTGATGACGTGCTCAGCCTGCGCTATCAGGCGCACCGCATCTTTGCGGGCAAAAAGCCGCTGTGCGGCCTGCCTGCCTCCTATGCGGAGGATGAAACCGAAGCCGAGACCCTCGAAATCGACCTGCTGGATGAACTGACGGGCGTTGCCGTCACCCTCAGCTTTACCGTTTTTGCCAACTATGACGTGCTTGCCCGCAGCATGACCGTTACCAACAGAAGTGCGCAGCCTTTTGACGTAACGGACGTGCAAGCCTGTATGCGCCTGCCTGCCGATAACTACGAAGTGCTGCACCTGAAGGGCGCATGGGGCCGCGAACGTCAGGCGCGCCGCCTCAAGCTTGGTGAGGGCAGCTATGCCATCAAAAGCCGCCGCGGCGCATCCGGTCACGAAAACAATCCCTTTATGGCGCTGCTCAAGCCCTACACCACCGAAAACAGCGGCGATGTGTACGCCATGACGCATGTGTACAGCGGCAGCTTCAGCGCAAGCATCGATGTGGGCATCGACAACGAGCCTGCCATGTTCATCGGCCTTTGCTCCGATGTTTTCCGCTGGAAGCTGGAAGCCGGCCAAACTTTCCAAAGCCCCGAAGCGCTGTTTGTGTATGCGCCTGACGGTCTCAACGGCCTGAGCCACCGCATGCACCCCTTCATCCGTCAGCGTATCTGCCGCGGCAAGTGGCGCGACCTGCCCCGCCCCATCCTTGTCAACAACTGGGAGGCCACCTATTTCGGCTTTGATTACGATAAGCTGCTGGCCATTGCCAAGCGCGGTGCGGAAATCGGCTGCGAACTCTTTGTGCTGGATGACGGCTGGTTTGGCAAGCGCAATACCGATAACTGCTCCCTCGGCGACTGGGTGGTCAACGAAACAAAGCTTGCAGGCGGCATCAGGCGCATTGCAGAAAGCATCAACGAACTGGGCATGCAGTTTGGCCTGTGGTTTGAGCCTGAAATGATCTCCCCCGACAGCGACCTCTACCGCGCACATCCCGACTGGTGCCTGCATGTGGACGGTCGTCCGCGCACGGAGGCACGCCATCAGCTCATTCTGGACATGGGTCGCAGGGAAGTGCAGGATTATGTGATCAACGCCGTTGGCAGCGTGCTGCGCTCCGCGCCCATCTCCTATGTGAAGTGGGATATGAACCGCAACATGGCGGAGGGCTTCAGCTGCGTGCTGCCCGCCGAACAGCGCATGGAAAGCCAGCACAGGTATATGCTGGGCCTGTACCGCGTGCTCGAGGAGATCACCTCGCAATTCCTCGATGTGCTGTTTGAAAGCTGCTGGGGCGGCGGCGGACGCTTTGACTGCGGCATGCTGCACTACATGCCTCAGACCTGGACCAGCGATGACAGCGATGCCTGCGAGCGCGTGTACATCCAGTACGGCACCTCGCTCATCTATCCCTGCAGCAGCATGGGCGCGCATGTCAGCGCCGTGCCCAATCACCAGACCTGCCGCGTAACGACTTTCCAGACCCGCTGTGACGTTGCCATGGGCGGTAATTTCGGCTTTGAGCTGGATTTGAGCAAGCAAACCGAAGAAGACCTTGCCACCGCCAAAAAGGCCATTGAAACCGTCAAAAAGCTGCGCATCACCATGCAGCAGGGTGCCTACACCCGCCTGCTCAATCCCTTTGAAAACGAGGGACGCGCCGCGTGGCAGTTTGCCGATGACGAGCGCGTTATCGTGTGCATCTACAACCAGCGCAATCAGCCCAACGAGCAGCCGCACCGCGTAAAGCTCAGCGGACTGGAGCCTGCCGCCATCTATGAGGACTTGGAGCACGGCATCCGTGCAAGCGGCGCTGCGCTGATGAATATGGGTCTCATCATGCCGTGGGCATGGGGCGACCACAACACCTGGGTCTATCATTTTGAAAAGAAATAACAGACGATACAGGAGCTGCTTATGAACATCAGACACGATTTTCACCTGCACACCAACCTGTCCCTCTGCGCCGCCCGCGAGGTCACTGCGGCGGATTATGTTGCCAGCGCCCGCAGGCTCGGGCTTACCAAGCTTGGCTTCAGCGACCATTTCTGGGATGCAGGCATCGAAGGCGCAAACAAGTTTTATCAGCCGCAGGATTACGAGCACATTCTTCAGCTGAAGCCCGAATTGGAAAAGCTGCGCTGCGATGACGTTCAGTTTTTCTTCGGCTGTGAAACGGAGTACGACCCGTACCATCACGGCGCTGCCATCACGGAAGAGACTGCTGAAAAGCTGGATTTTCTGCTGGTGCCCAACTCCCACACGCACATGATGATGCCCAAGGAGTACTACGAGCCGCATCGCAAGCATGCGGATTTCATGCTCAACGCAACCTACGAAATTCTGAACTCCCCCGTCAGCCGCTATATCACCGCCATTGCGCATCCCTTCGAAGCCGTGCGCTGCCCCTATCCCAACAGCCTGCTCATCGACCTGATCACCGACGACGAGTACAAGCGCGTTTTCGACCTGATGGCTCAAAAGGACGTTGCGTTTGAAATCAACGTTTGCAGCACACACCGCAAAGCGCAGGAAGAAATCGACTCTATGAGCCAGATACGCATCTTCCGCCTTGCCAAGGAATGCGGCTGCCGCTTCATCTTCGGCAGCGATTCCCACTCCGAAAAGGGCCACAGCATTTACGAAAATGCATCCTACATTGCAACGCTTCTGGATTTGAAGGATGAGGACATCGTGCCCATCGCCCGCTGAGCGCAAAAAAACAGGCTCCCGCAAAGGAGCCTGTTTTTGATTGGCTTACATACCCAGCACGATGCCCACAACAGCGGAAGCCGCGATGAATACGATGGGATGCAGTTTCTTGGTCTGCTTTACCTTGTTGGTAAGCACCCACAGCACCACGCCCAGCACGATGCCCTTCCAGTTGAGGGTGGCAAAGGACATGACCTCGTTGGTGAACAGGTTGCCCAGCGCCACGGTGATGCCCGCAGCGGTGATCAGACCGGTGGAAGCGGGGCGCAGACCATAGAAGGCGGAGTTTACATACTTGTTGTTGCGGAAGCTCTTCAGGATCATGCAGATGAGCAGGATGACGATCACGCAAGGGGTGATCAGGCCCAGCGTGGCGGTCACAGCGCCAAGGATGGCGGTAGGTACGCCGGCAACATCCATACCGGTGATAAAGCCTACGTAGGTAGCCATGTTTACGCCGATGGGGCCGGGAGTGGATTCGCTGATGGCGATCATATTGGCAAGATCATTGTGGGTGAACCACGAAGTCTTGTCAGCAATATTGTACAGGAAGGGGATGGTGGCCATACCGCCACCTACAGCGAACAGGCCGGTCTTAAAGAACTCCCAGAACATTTGCAGAAAGATCATCATGCCTTTTTCCCTCCTACATTCTTAAGCAGGACGCCCGCAATGCCGGCAGCCAGCACAAAGATGATGGGGCTTACATTCAGGAAGAAACCGCCAAGCGCCACCAATGCGAAAATGATGGCCGTCCACTTATCCACAACAGCCTTCTTGAACAGCTTCATGACCGCGTTCAAAATCAGCACGCACACGCAGATGCGGATGCCGCCAAAAGCATGCTGTACCCATACGATGTGACTGAACGCCTCGATCACGCCCGCCAGCAGGGACAGGATGACCAGAGATGGGAACACAACGCCCAGCGTGGCGAAAATGCCGCCCAGAACGCCCTTCAGCTTCTGGCCGATGAAGGTAGCGGTGTTGACCGCGATGATACCGGGGGTGCACTGACCGATGGCAAAGTAATCCATCAGTTCTTCTTCGGTGGCCCAGCCCTTCTTTTCCACCACTTCGCGCTGCAGGATGGGAAGCATCGCATAGCCGCCGCCGAAGGTCATAACGCCAACCTTGGCAAATGTCAGAAACAAATCCAGAAACATGTCGCTTACGCTCCTTGCTTTGAAAGTCGAAACCACTATACCATAAACGCCGTCAATTGGAAATATGCTTTGTGGCGAAAAACGTTTTTTGTTGTTTCTTTACCGAAAAAACAGTGTATATAGATATCATCACAACACAGTAAAGGAGCCTATGCCATGCTGGAAAACGGTATGAAAGCCCCGGATTTTGAACTCATCGACCAAAACGGCAGCACCGTACGCCTGAGCGATTTTGCAGGCAAAAAAGTGGTTTTGTATTTTTACCCCCGTGATAACACCCCCGGCTGCACCCGTCAGGCGTGCGCCTTTGCCGGCGCGTACCAGGCCTTCCGCACGGCGGATGTCGTGGTCATCGGCGTAAGCAAGGACAGCGTTGCCTCCCATCAGAAATTTGCGCAGAAGTACGAGCTGCCCTTCATCCTCCTTGCCGACCCCGAGCTTCAGGCCATTCAGGCTTACGGCGTATGGCAGGAGAAAAAGGCCTGCGGCAAGGTAAGCATGGGCGTTGTGCGCAGTACCTTCATCATTGATGAAAACGGCATGGTCGAAAAAGTAATGCCCAAGGTGAAGCCCGATACCAATGCAGAAGACATCCTCCAATATCTTAAGCTTGCCTAAAACCGCAAACAAAAAAAAGACCGCTCAGCGGTCTTTTTTGCTGCTCAATACTTGCGGCTGAGCAGGAAACAGGAACCCCAGTACAAAACCACCATCAGGCATACAGCGCCGCTGCATACCATGGACAGCGTTTCCTGCCCCATTACCCTGAACACGATGGTCAGCACTGCCGCGATCATCACAAACAGATAGCCCGTCCATGCCCATGCCTTGTTGCGTATGAACTGATTGCGCTCGTCCTTTACGGCGATCTCCACCTTTTCACGGTAGTTTTCATCCTTGACAAAACGCACCATGCGTACCACGCGCAGCGCGCCCACCACGATCAAAGCAGAACCCATGCCCGCCCAGAATGCATCCACAACGTCCATGAAGCCCAGCACCCACAGTGCCACGCCAAACACGATCATGATCGCCTGTGCCAAATACCTGCGTTTGCTCATGCCTCTTCCTCCTCAAAGACAAAGACTTCCTCAATGGTCAGTTCAAAATACTTTGCAATTTTGTATGCCAGCAGGATGGACGGATTGTAGCGTCCGTTTTCCAGCGAGCTGATGGTCTGCCGCGATACGCCCATGGCTTTGGCAAACTCCTCCTGACGGATGCCCCGCAGCTTTCTGATCTCCTCGATCCTGTTTTTCAAAGCGATCCTCCTTATCTTATCGAAATATGTAAAGCAAACTTTACAACGAAATCATAACACGGCGAATCCTATTTGTCAAGCTTGCTTTACATTCCCCGTTATTCTTTTACGCGCATCAAAATTTTCATGAAGAATCAAATCACATAACCCTTTTCATAACTGAAAACAATAATCAACCCCGGCAAAGGCAGTTTTTCATGTGCCGAAATAGACCTATAATACTATCATATACGTCCTGACATTTGCGCAAGGATAGGTTACTTGTAGCCGTAAACAGTTTTTTCATAGGTATATAGAGATGCTGCTTGCATCCTGCAAACAGGTCTTTAGATTTCCGTTCTTGCTTCTTCTTTTCACTTTTGAATTGTTCATATTCCTTGCCTAGCATTGTCATCCGTTCACCGAATTCCAGTCAGAATTTGAGCAACATAGCAAACCCTTCCGTTTTGTATGATAACTGAGCAGTAGGGTTTATAATGCTTTATCTTTATCATAAAAACCCCGCCCGGCGAATGCTGATCGGGAATTGGAATGTAACAGCAAATTCCTCTCACAGTGTATGCCGCTAACGCTGCAAACCCGTCGCAACAAACTGCGAACACGAAAAAAGCTCCCTTGTACAAAGAGACTGTCACCGCAGGTGACTGAGGGATTGTCTCTGCGATGCGTAAACGCGCCAAAATTCTGAAAACAATAAAAAAGCCCGACCAGCGAATGCTGATCGGGAATTGGAATGCGGCAGCGACCTACTCTCCCGGGCCG
This sequence comes from Candidatus Limiplasma sp., assembly GCA_045612325.1. Classification (GTDB taxonomy): domain Bacteria; phylum Bacillota; class Clostridia; order Christensenellales; family Aristaeellaceae; genus Limiplasma. The sequence continues at coordinate 18,539 of JAZKYW010000199.1, forward strand.
TCTCCAGCCAAGTACCATCGGCGTGCTGAGGCTTAACTTCTGTGTTCGGAATGGGAACAGGTGGAACCCTCAGGCCATTACCACCGCAAAGGGTGAACTAATTTAATTCGGGCTGCCACTGCAGCCTGACAACTGTATATGAGCCGAGATCAAAGGCTTATCATTTCTTTATTGGTCTTGTTGAAAATCAACTAAATCAAGCTATCGACCTATTAGTATCATCAAGCTGCATGCATTACTGCACT
>JAZKYW010000200.1:0-4463 GCA_045612325.1 Candidatus Limiplasma sp.
ACGGGTCAGGGGATGAAATCCCTTGCGGGGGTGTGGGGGGCAGCGCCCCCGCCCGTCCTCATCGTTATTTCTGCAGTGCTGCACTGATGTGACCCTTGGCGACGTCAAGCGCGGCGTTGGCAGCTTCGGCGTCCAGACCGAGGAGGATCATGACGATGGCGGTTTTGCAGCGGAAATCACACTTTTCAAGGGTGGCGCGGGCGGTGTCATTATCTACGCCCGTAGCGGTGCAAACAATGGAAATGGCGCGGTGCACCAGTTTTTCGTTGGTAGCTTTTACGTCTACCATGAGGTTGCCGTACACTTTGCCCAGCTTGATCATGGTGGCGGTGGAAAGCATATTGAGCACCAGCTTCTGCGCGGTGCCGCTCTTGAGGCGGCTGGAACCCGTGACTACTTCGGGACCGGGCACAGGCGCCATGGTGATATCGGCGTGACGGCTGAGCTCGCTGTTGTTGCAGCAGGTAAGGGCCATGACGGGTGCGCCGAGGGAACGGGCGTAATCCATCGCGCCCAAAACATAGGGCGTACGTCCGCTGGCGGCAATGCCAACGAGCGCGTCGCCTGCAGTAAAGCCGATGCTTTCCAGATCGGTCTTGCCCATGTCATAGTTATCCTCAGCGCCTTCAACGGCCTTGACGAACGCCTGGTCGCCGCCTGCGATGAGGCCCTTGACCAGCTCGGTGCTTACGCCAAAGGTGGGCGGACATTCCACCGCATCCAAAAGACCCAAACGGCCCGAGGTACCGGCGCCCACGTAAATCAAACGACCGCCGTTGTCCATCTGCTGATAGATAACGTCCACAGCTTTGGCAATTTCGGGCAGAACGGCCTTGACCGCCTCGGCTACGCGGTGGTCTTCCTCATTGATGAGGGTAAGCATTTCCAGCGTGGGCAGAGTATCGATCTGCATGGTTTTGGCGTTGCGCTGCTCAGTATCCAGTTTTTTGAGTTCAACCATAAACACAAACCTCCTCGGATATTGGAAGGAACAAATTCAATTTTTGACAGGAATATGTAAGTTCAGTATATCCTGCCGTCCGCCCTTTGTCAAGCGCAGGGCGATAAGCACAAACAAGTTCGCACTTGACTTTGCACGCGCTGTTCCCTATACTGAAATCAGCAATCTGACTTTGAGGAGAGCTGAATATGGATCATCGTTTTTATTGCGGCTGGGATGGCGGCGGCACCAAAACACAGGTTCTTTGCGTTGACCAAAACGGACAGGTGCTGGGCGACCAAAGCTTTGGCCCCATCAACATCAACGGCGCAACGCGTGAGCGCGTGCGTCAATCCGTAACTGACGGCGTTGCATTTATGGCCACCATGCCGGGCGGATTGGACGCCTGCGCAGGCCTTGCCATCGGCGCGGCAGGCGCAAGCAATAAGGAAATCAGTGGTCTTATCACCGATGCTGTACGCGCGGGCGGATATCACGGGCCTTTGCTCATCAAGGGCGATCAGGATATCGCGCTGGCAGGTGCGGTGGAGGGCGCAGGCGCGGTGCTGGTAGCAGGCACGGGCAGCGTTTGCTGCGCACAGGACGGCAAGGGCGGATACGCCCGCACAGGCGGCTGCGGTTACCTCATTGATGACGAGGGCGGCGGATACGCCATCGGACGTGATATTCTGGCGGCAGCCGTACGCGCCGAGGACAAGCGCATCCCGCCCACTCTGCTGACCTCTTTGCTCAAGGAACAGATGGGCTTTGAAAACAACCGCGATATCGTGACCTGGGTCTATTCGCCCAACACCAATAAAAAAGAAGTGGCAGCCCTCGCGCCGCTCATGCTGAAAGCCATGGAACAGGGCGATGAAGCCGCCACCCAAATCGCGCTCAAAGCCGCCCGCGAACTGGCTGAGCTGGTCAAGGGCGTATGGCGCGCGCTTGAACTTTCGCAGGGCGAATTGGCCTTTGTAGGCAGCATTCTGCTGAAGTGCGACCTCATCAACCGTGAAGTGACCCGCCTGTGCGAGGAAAGCTGCGCAGGATTGAAAGTCATCACTGCTCACGGCACCCCTGCTCAGGGCGCTGTGAAGCTTGCAAGGGGCTTGTGACGGGGCTGCGGGGGACGGCGCGGGGCTCCGCCCAGGCACCCCGCAAGGGACTTCGCCCCTTGACCCCATCTCCGCCCACGATTCACGTGGGCAGGGGCAACTGTCTGCGTTGATCGCTACATCGAAGCCCGAACTTCCCCGTCTTTATTGCCCATGCCTCTGATCTTTTACTCGCTGTAATATTTTGGTTTTTCTTTGAAAAGGGTGAACATATGGATTGGTTCTTTAATCTATTCAAGAGGAAACATGCAAAAAACAACTCAAACACCCAAGCAAAACCATCTGTCCAAACACAAACCGCATCACCATCCAAACCGAAGCCAACGCCACAAACTCAATCACCCTCTAATCCCCAACCCAAAGTTACAGTTACAATCGATATGTCAGCGCCAAACGATCAGCGCACAAAAAAACAAAATTCTAATACAGACTATTCTAATGTCTGTTTTTTGTCGTTATTCGATAAAGCACGACCACTATCCGATGATGATACATTCGGAAGCTTTGTAGCATATGATTTACACATTTACGATCCAATAAAAAAGCGTAACAATTTGTTAAAAAATGGTTTTTTGCGTTTGACAACTCCCACTGAAACTTTGGAAACCTATAAAGTTTCAGAATTAAAAGAAATATTGAAGAAAAATGAATTGCCAGTTTCGGGCAAAAAAGCTGACCTTATTTCGCGAGTTGTGTTATCAGTTGATCCAGAAAAATTGACGCTTCCTCCAATGTGTTGTATTTCTAACAAAGGCCAAGAACTAATAGACAACAACAAAGATCTTATTAAACTTCGCGGAAATCCCTATAGCGTAACATACGATGAATATATCGCCACAAAGAACGATTATCCATCACATATGAGCTATAACGACTTAATATGGCGTGTATTTGATCGCCGCGAACGTTTTTCTGGTGGAAACTACAATGTTAGATCACTAAACGCTTACCATAGAGCAAAGTTCTTGAAGCACGAAAACAAACTTGAGTATGCTCTTGAATTTTATTTGTATTATCTATTTTTTGAATTGAATGATCCTTCCAGAGTTATTCCAGAATCAATAAAGCAATATTTTAAAGAGGAGGAAATTAAAACAAGACAACTTGATCCTTATCTTTTAGAAAATATATTTCAACTTAAAGAGTATTTCGACAAAGAACTTATTGATAGGTGCTACGATCTTATCGATGTTCCACAGGTTTTGATCAAACGCAGGGATTTTGAAAGATTGTTAAATGACATATTTGCGTCAAACCCTATCGATGTTAGAAACTATTTGCCAAAAGGATTGAGATAAGCAAGGGCTTCGCCCTTGACCCATTACTGCCCGCGTTTCACGCGGGCAGGGGGGGCTTTTGAGGTTGGGATTCTATCGAAGACCGCCGGGGCAAATACAGTTGCCCCGGCGGTCTTGTTTGGGGCGGATGAAGGCGGGAGTGGGCTACCCCTCAGCCCCTGTGGGGCAGCTCCCCTCTGCGGAGGGACGCCAAGTTTAGGCACCGCACAGGTAATATCGCTCGAAGGCGACAACAAAGCCGCGGCACCCTCCGTGCCGCGGTGATGATACAGAAAAGCCGTGGCACCGATATGTGCCACGGCGTGTTTTTGCTTGATTCAAGCTTGGAAACCAGTCCTCCCGAGGCCCTTTTCAGGGCCTCGGTATGGGGTCCAGGGGCTCAGCCCCTGGTTAGTTTTCGGAGAGGGTCTTGTACTTGAGGTAGCGGTTCTTGGCGTCCACTTCGTTCTGAGCGAACAGACCGTCGGCAACGCCGGGGAACATCTTGGCCAGAGAAGCGTAACGGTTCTCGGACTTGATGAAGGCCTGGTAATCGCCAGAGGGCTCCTTGCTGTCCAGAGTGAAGGGATTCTTGCCCTGCTCGGCCAGTTCGGGGTTGAAGCGGTACAGGTTCCAGTAGCCGCACTCCACAGCCTTCTTGATCTCAGCCTGGGCATGGCCCATGTTGATACCATGGTTGATGCAGGGAGCGTAGCAGATGATGAGGGAGGGACCATGATAGGCCTCGGCCTCGGTCATCGCCTTGATCAGCTGAGCGGGGTTGGCGCCCATAGCAACCTGAGCAACGTAAACGTAGCCATAGCTCATGGCCATCATGCCCAGATCCTTCTTCTTGGTGCGCTTACCGGCAGCAGCGAACTTAGCAACGGAGCCGGTGGGGGTGGACTTGGAGGACTGACCGCCGGTGTTGGAGTACACTTCGGTATCCAGAACCAGGATGTTGACGTCCTCGTTCTGAGCCAGAACGTGGTCAACGCCGCCGTAGCCGATGTCGTAGGCCCAGCCGTCGCCGCCGAAGATCCAGATGGACTTCTTGGTCAGCAGGTCCTTATCAGCAACGATAGCCTTGCACAGGTCGCAATCCTTGCCTTCGATCAGAGCCAGCAG
>JAZKYW010000201.1:0-10846 GCA_045612325.1 Candidatus Limiplasma sp.
CATCCGCTTCCTGCATGTGAACCACTCCATCGCCGGCGCTGTCGCCATCGCCATCACCTGCCCCGCCGGCACCATCGTGTTCTCCGGCGACTTTAAGGTGGACTTTACCCCCATTGACGGCGAAGTGACCGATCTTGCCGGCTTTGCCCAGCTGGGCAGCGAGGGCGTGCTGGCCTTCCTGTGCGAATCCACCAACGTGGAGCGCAAGGGCTACACCATGAGCGAGACCAAGATCGGTCAGACGTTCATCGACATGTTCCAGCAGGCCAAGGGCCGCGTGATCGTTGCCATGTTCGCCTCCAACGTGCACCGCGTGCAGATGGTGGTGGATTCCGCCGCGATGTTCGGACGCAAGGTCTGCTTCATCGGCCGCAGCATGGTCAACGTCACCCGCGTTGCCATGTCCATCGGTGAACTGAAGATCCCCGAAGAAAACATCATCGACGTGGATGATCTTGACAATTATGCCGACGAGGACGTGCTGGTGGTGACCACCGGTTCTCAGGGCGAAGCCATGGCCGGCCTTACCCGCATGGCTTACGGCGAGCACCGCAAGCTGCAGATCCGCCCCACCGATACCGTCATTCTGTCCGCACACCCCATCCCCGGCAACGAAAAGCCCGTGGCCCGCGTTATCAACCAGCTCTACCGCTGCGGCGCAAACGTCATCTACGGCCAGCTGGGCGAAGTGCACGTTTCCGGCCACGCCTGTCAGGAAGAAATCAAGCTTCTGCACGTGCTGCTCAAGCCCAAGTACTTCATCCCCATCCACGGCGAATATTCCAAGCTGTGGCAGCACGCCGAGCTGGCTGATACGCTTGGCACCCCCAGCCAGAACATCATCATCCCCGAGATCGGTCAGGTCATCGAAATGGATCAGGACACGCTGGACATCGTGGGCGAAGTACCCACGGGCGGCGTACTGGTGGACGGTCTGGGCATCGGCGACGTCGGCAACGTCGTACTGCGCGACCGCAAGCACCTGTCTCAGGACGGCCTGATCATCGTGGTCATGGCGATCGATCGCGACAACGGCACGCTGATGTCGGGCCCCGATATCATCAGCCGCGGCTTCGTCTATGTGCGTGAAAACGAAGACATTATCGAATGCAGCCGCGAACTGGCGCGCAACATCGTGCTCAGCTACGGCCGTCTGGACGGCAGCGAATGGCAGAACCTCAAGAACCGCCTGAAGGACGAAATGCACCGCTACATCTTTGACAAGATCAAGCGCAACCCCATGATCCTGCCCATCATCATGGAGATCTGATGCATAAAAAAGAAAGACCTGTGGAACGCACAGGGCTTTTTGTTATTCCGTTACTTCAAAGTCCGAAAGGTCGAGCACCTCTTCGGTCTCCTCCGCCGCAGGCAGGCTCGCCGCGTCATCGCACAGGATGATCGCATCCCCCACGGCACGTCCGCCGTGATAGGGCGTGGAAAGGATGCCGTCCTTATACCACATCAGGGCGGACTGACCGCCGTCAAGGTTGTACGCCGCCGTACAGCCGAGGCTTTCCATCAAAGCGGCGGTCTGCGCAAGCGTCATGCCCTTGTTGGTCTTTTTTTCTTCCACGGCGCTTTCGGTGCCGCGCCCGTCGATTTGCACAAGGCAGTAATGACCGGGCTCAAAGTAGCCGATAACGGCGCGGGGATTTTCGGAGTTGACGTCACTGTTGGGGAACGCCTCAAGCGCCTTGCCCTGAGCATCCAGCAGCGCAGGCCCGAAAACGAAGCTGTGCCAGACGAGGCCGTCCTCCACCTGCTGATTGATCAAATCATGGTCCACCTTGGCGTAATGCGTCTGCATGGTGCCGTCAGTGTAGATGACGCACAGGTCGCGCACATTGTTGCCGCGCTCGCGGAATACCTCGCCGTTGCCCGCCACATAGCCCGCCTTAAGGTGCTGGGCGTTATCGCCCGTGATGGCAAGAATGGCATTGTGCTCCTGCGCCATGGTCGCGATTTTCTTGCTGCCTCTGCCCCACTTTTCCGAACCGAAGGCGCGCTGCAGATACTCCACCGAGCGCAGATAAATATCCGCCACATAAACGTCCGAGTTATCCTGACGCAGCACCTTGATTTCCAGCGCGATATTCGGACTGCGGTAACCGTTTTCCGTCCACTCGGCGCCCGACAGTGAAAACTTGTCGGCGTATTTTTCAGAAAAATCGGCAAAGTTGGGATATCCCGCCAAAGCGTTTGCCGCAAAGGCGCACAGCAGGCATACGGTCACCAGCAAGCGTTTGAAACGCAGCATCTTTCGTTCATTTCCTTTCGTACAGGCACACGGGTGCGATTGGTTGCTCACAGAGCATAGCGCGGTTTTGTGTAAGCGCTGTGAACATGGCGTGTGTATTTGCCATTTTTTGCGTGTGCGCTTGTATCTTATCACACAGCTGACGAACGCGCAACGATTTCAGGGCTGCAAGTGTTTATTGACATACACTCCCTTTGCGTGATACACTTCAAACAAAGCAATCCATCTCAGCCGAAAGGAAAATATGTATGAAGTTTACCATTATCGGTTCCAGCCACGGCGTACCCGAAGCCAATCGTAAGTGTTCCTGCATCATGGTCGAAGTAGGCGAAAACATCTATTTTGTGGATATGGGCACTCCCGTCGTGGAGGAAATGCGTCTGCGCGGCAAAAACATGGACGCCGTAAAGGGCGTATTCATCACCCACATGCACGGCGACCATACCGACGGTCTTGTTCAGTTCATCGACCTGCTGACCTGGTATTTCAAGACCCCCGACCCCACCATCGTTCTGCCCAATCCCGATATCGAAATCGCCATCAACCTGTGGCTCACCGGCACGCAGGCAGGCCGCGAAAAGAAGATCAATTATCAGAAGACCGTTGAAGGCGTTGTGTATGATGACGGCGTGCTCAAGGTGACCGCCATCCCCACCAAGCACTGCCCCGGCTCTCACGCCTACGTGCTGGAGGCCGAAGGCAAGACCGTGCTGTGCACCGGCGACCTCAGCCGCCCCTCCGAGGACTTCCCCTATGTGGATAAGCCCCTCGACCTGATGATTTGCGAATCCGCCCACTTCCCCACCACGGATTATCTGCCCGTGCTGGATAAGATCGAGTGCAAAAAGGTGTGCGTTACCCACTACTCCCCCAAGCGCATGCTCACCCTCTACCAGTTCCGTGACGCCATGGTCGAGCGCGGCAATCCCATCCTCATTGCCACCGACGGCCTGGAGATCAACGTATAAACAAGCTCAAAAAAAGAACCGCAGGCAAATGCTTGCGGTTCTTTTTTGTTTACGCATCCAGCAGGCTGTCCAGCTCGGCAAATTCCAGGCCGAGGCTTTCGGCAACGTTGCGGTTGGTGCACTTGTGCTTGTATACGTTGACGCCGTTGGCAAGGCCCTTGTCCATCTGCACGGCCTTTTCCAAACCGTTGTCCGCCATGAGCATGGCATAACGGAAGGTGGTGTTGGAAAGCGCTACCGTGGAGGTGTAGGGCACAGCGCCGGGCATGTTGCCAACGCAGTAGTGCACGATGCCTTCCTCGATGAATACGGGGTTGTCGTGCGTGGTGGTGTGGGAGGATTCGCAGCAGCCGCCCTGGTCGATGGCAATGTCTACGATGACGGCGCCCTTCTTCATGAGCTTGAGATGCTCACGGCGCACCAGCTTGGGGGTGGCGCCGCCGGGGATGAGGACGGAGCCGATGACGAGGTCAGCCTCGGCAAGGCACTTGCGGATGTTGGCTTCGGTGGAGTACAGGGTGGAAACGGACGCGCCGAACACATCCTCCAGATAGGAAAGACGGTTGAGGTTTACATCCAGCAGGGTGACCTGCGCGTCCATACCAACGGCAGCCTTGGCAGCATAGGTACCCGCAACGCCGCCGCCGATGATGGCGATCTTGCCGCGCGCAACGCCGGGCACGCCGCCGAGCAGCAGGCCGCGGCCGCCGAAGCTGGGTTCCAGATACTTGGCGCCTTCCTGAATGCTCAGGCGGCCCGCCAGCTGACTCATGGGACGCAGGCAGGGCAGGTTGCCCTCCTTGTCGGTGATGGTTTCATAAGCAACAGCCTTCACGCCGCGCTTCATCAGTTCTTCGGTGAGCACGGGGTTGGGGGCAAGGTGCAGGTAGGTGAACAGGATCTGGCCTTCGCGCAGCATGTGATACTCGCAGGGTTCGGGCTCCTTGACCTTAACGATCATATCGCACTTTTCAAACACTTCGGCAGCGGTGTCCAGCACCACGGCGCCGGCAGCGCGGTAATCGTCATCGCTGAAGCCTGCGCCTTCGCCGGCGCGGGTCTCCACGTAAACCTGATGACCGTGCATCACAAAAGAAAGAATGTTATCGGGCGTAAGACCCACACGATACTCGTGGTTCTTGAGCTCTTTGGTGGTTCCGATGATCATTTTGATCACTCCTACAGAAAAAGATGGAAAACATTATAATGGAAAATGAAAGTTTCTGTCAATTATCGCATGCATCGAATGCATAAAAAATACCGCCGAAGCCGCTTAAGCTTCGGCGGTATGCAATGTTTATCGGGCTTCGATGATCTCCTCTACCGTAGGCGCGGTGCGGATGCCTGCAGGCACCAGCCTGTAGGATTCCGACCAGTAGCCGCCCTTGGAGCGCCACTTGTCGGGCGCGCTGCGGTCGCGGCGGGTATCCGCATAGTGCAGGGGACCAAAGGCATTTTCGCGGGTGTTGAGCAGCACAAAGTCAAGCTGATGCTCGCCTTCCGCCACATCATCGATATACAGCACATAGGGCGGATAGATGATGTGACCCACGGGCTTGCCGTCCAGCTCCACGCGCACCATCGCGCCGCTGTAGTGCGGTGCGGTCACACGCAGGCTGCCGCCTCGGGTTTTGACAGGTACATGATAGGTCACATTGCCCGTATAGTGAGGCAGGAGCTGACGGGTCAAATCGTCAAAGCCCAGCTGTTCGGGCTTTTCGACCACCGTGCGGCGGCTGCCCGCGATTTCAACACCAAAATCGCCCAGCAGATAGCACCATTCCACATTGGTGCGGCGGCCGAAGGGCAGCGCCACTTCAATGATGTTCTCGCCCACCTTCAAATCGGGCAGCCTGACGGTGCCGATGCTCTTGTCAACGAACCAGCCGTCGGGCTTGGCAGTCAGGGTCTCACCGTTGAAGGTGATGATGGCCTCGTCGGCATCCTCCAGCGCCAGCTTTGCGCCGCTGAAGGCGATCTTGCTGTACACGCGGAAGCGCAGGTGCGCCTTGTGGGTGATGGCTTCCTCTTCCACGGCCCAGGGCTGTGCCACAGCGCCCTGACGGTTGGGCCAGCCCAGCATGGCACGCATCACGTTATCGGCACGCAGCAGTTCCTGCGCGGGCTGATACTCGCCGCCATCCAGCGCAAACTCGGCCTTATCCAGCAGAATGGCATTGGGCTCATCCAGCTGATAATCCACCACTTCGGGTACGGGCAGCTCATATACATCAGCAATTCTGACGGGCTGCTCGGGCTGCTGGGGAACGCACATCGCGTCAAAGCGCAGAAGCAGGCTGTCGTATTCGTAAAGGTCAGCGTTCACGATGGTCTTGCCGCCGCGGATTTCGGCCTGCAGGGGACGCACTTCGCCCGTCAGCGTATCATACAGCTGCACGGCAAACGTGCCCTGCATGCTCAGGCGGATCTTTTGCAGACGCGCCGCTTCTTTGCACACAGGCTCCTGTGCGTGGGCGATGAACAGCCACAGGCCGCTGCCGTCTTGACGCAGCTGATGGAGCAGGTTGGGCGTACGGCTGCCGTCTGCGTTGCGGATGTCCACGATGCGCACATCCTCCAGCGCGCTCAGCAGGGACTCGCGCTCAAAGGTGCAGCGCTCGGCATTGGCCCACAGCACACGGCCGCGCACATTGGGCACAGCATCCACCAATTCGGGGGCATTGCCAAGGAACAGCAGCTTACCGCCATCGGCAAGGAAGCCTTCCAGACGGTCAAGCGTGGTGGAGCGCAGGGTCTCGCAGCCGGGCACAACGATCACATCGTAGGCCATCTCGCCCACCTTGAGGGGAGCGGAGCCGCTTTCGCACAGTTCGGGCAGCAGCGATTCGCTGATAAAATCAAAGTCAACAGAGCCCTTGAGCAGCCAGTTGGTCAAATTCTGGAACTGCTCATCCATCTGCGTGCGGATGCCGGAGGTCTGCTCCGCGGGGCCCCAGTGCAGCCAGTAGCTTTCCACGGGGTGGATGACGCCCACGCGCACCAGCGGACGGCCGCGGGTGAGGGCGGTGTTGACGCGGGCAAAGTGGTCTTCCACTACATGATAATCCTGCCACCAGGGGGACTGATAGTTCATGGAGGCGGGATAGTCGCGCTTGGCCTCGCCCTTCATGCTCACCCAGCTGAGGTGATGCACGCGGACGGTCACGCCCAGCGCAGCCTGCCAGTCGCCGTGCAGACGGTGACCGCGCATGTCAAAGGCCCAGCCGGTCACGCCGTACAGTTCGCTCAGCACGCCGGGACGGCCGTACTGATGCGCAGCGGACTGCGCCTGCTTGGCGGTGGTCAGCTCGAACTTTGCGCCCAGCATATCGATGCCGGGAAGCTGGAAGCCACGGTAGGAGCGCATGGTCTCGCCCAAAGCAGCGGTCTGGCTCTGCAGGGTGGGCTCCTCCATCATATGACCGGTGAGCATCAGGTCATGGTCGCGGCACCACGCGCCGCACTGGTCGGCAAAGGCCTGCGCAAAGCGCTCGGCAATGTGGTCGTGGTAATGATAGCGGATGACGGAACGCTCGTTGTCTGGCAGCTCCCACAAAAGCTCGGGCAGATGGTCGAGGATCTCCTCGCCGTACGCCTCGCGGAAGGTATCGGGCACATCATCGGACCAGGGCAGCATCACATCGCGCTCCTCGCGGGCAAAGGCGAGGGTCTGCTTGTGGGAAAACTGCGGCTCATCGGTAAAGATGGCAGGCACAAGGCCGCCGAAATCCTCGCCGACGGTTTCCAGATAGCGCTCGTAGGTGACCTCGATAAAGCGCTTGATGGCAGCCTTATCCAGCGTGTTTACATAGGTCTGGTTGTTGTACCAGGGGTTGGGCGGGTCGGTCTCCACATAGGCATACCACTTGCGGCCCTCGGCGGCAGCATCGGGCTCGATGCGCTTGGCGGATTTGAGGCAGTCCTTCTCATCCAGCACCACGTCATAGCAGGCCAGCAGATAGCCGTTGTTGCTTCGTCCGCTCTGACCGGAGGAATGGGTGATCTCCGTTTCAGCCGCGCATTCGGAATAATCCTTGGTGGTCATCATGAGATGTCGCGCGCGGTACTGAGGGTCCTTGGTAACAAGGCCGCCTGCCGCGCCGCTGGGCCAGCGGTCCTCGTCGTAGAGCCATGCCAGCATCTTTTCATCGCGGCATTTTTCCACACAGGCTTTGATGAGCGCCATATGCTCATCGCTCAGGTAAGGGGTAGCCAGACCGGTGCGTACGTGCATGTGCGCGCCGCCCAGGCCCATCTTTTTCAAAACTTCCAGCTGCCAGAGCAGCTCATCCTTTTCCAGCGTGCAGTTCCATGCCCAAAAAGGCGCACCGCGATATTCGCTGCCGGGATTTTGAAACAATTTTTCACTCAGGACAGGATCGTTTTTTCGGGGATACAGCATTTGATCTTCAGCCTCCCTGTTGCGTTTGAATGAACGGAAGATGGTATGAAAATACCGAAAGTATTATACCGCAGCGGATACGAAAGCCCTATATGCAAAAGCGTATTTCTGTTGTATTTTACATTTGCGCGGACGGAAACCGACCAATCCGTACCGGTGGCGACCCGCTGTTTTTGGCTGGCTCTATTATAGCATTTCCTCCCCCGCATTGTAAATTGCGTATTCCTTGCGCCGTGCAAATATGTTATAATAAATATACTGTTTCAAAACTTCATTTCTTTAAGGAGGCTGTCATATATGTACAAGTTCCCGATTGGCGTTATGCTGGATTCCTTCCGTCTGCCTACCAACGAGGCTTTGGACTGCGCACAAAAGATCGGCGCGCAGGGCATTCAGGTATACGCCACCCGCGGTGAAATGGCTCCCGAGAACATGACCCCCGAAAAGCGCCGCGAATTCCTCAAGAAGGTGAAGGACCGCGGTCTGGTCATTTCCGCCCTGTGCGGCGATTTGGGCCATGGCTTCGGCAAGGCTGACCAGAACCCCATGCTGATCGAAAAATCCAAGCGCATCCTTGACCTTGCCAAGGATCTGGAAACCGACGTTGTGACCACCCACATCGGCGTTGTGCCCACCGACCCCGCCCATCCCCGCTACGCCATCATGCAGGATGCCTGCGGTCAGCTGGCGCAGTATGCCGACAGCCTGAAGGCGCACTTTGCCATCGAGACCGGCCCCGAGACCTCTGCCGTGCTCAAGAAGTTCCTCGACGGGCTGCACTCCACCGGCGTTGCCGTCAACCTTGACCCCGCCAACCTCGTCATGGTCACCGGCGATGACCCCGTGGGCGCTGTTCACAACCTGAAGGATTACATCGTTCACACCCACGCCAAGGACGGCGTCAAGCTTTACGACAAGGACCCCGAGATCATCTACGGCGTTGTGCCCGATGACGCCATCGTAGTTGACCCCGCCTTTGAAGAACTGCCCCTCGGTCAGGGCGGCGTACCCTACGCCAAGTACCTGGCTGCGCTGGAAGAGATCGGCTACAAGGGCTTCCTGACCATCGAGCGCGAAGTGGGCGGCAACCCCTATGCAGATATCGAACTGGCTGTGAACTTCCTGAAGGATCACATGCGCTGAACCCTGACCGAAAGGATGAAACATCATGGATAAGATCAAAATCGGCGTGATCGGTACCGGCAGCATCGCCCGCGAGCACCTGAACGCCTACAAGAAAAATCCCCACGTAGAAATTTACGCCCTGTGCGACCTGAACGCCGAGCTGCTGGCTGACCGGGCCATGGAATACGGCGTTCCCGCCGAGCGTACCTTTACCAGTTGCGAAGAAATGGTCAAGCTGCCCGAGCTGGACGCCGTGAGCGTATGTACGTGGAACTGCGCACACGCCTCCTGCTCCATCGCCGCGCTCAACGCCGGCAAGCATGTACTGTGCGAAAAGCCCATGGCCATGAACGCTGAAGAAGCCCGTGCCATGAAGGAAGCTGCCGACAAGAGCGGCAAGCTTTTGATGATCGGCTTTGTACGCCGCTACGGCAACGACTGCGAGATCCTGAAAGATATGATCGAAGCCGATCAGTTCGGCGAGATCTACTATGCCAAGGCCACCTACCTGCGCCGCAACGGCAACCCCGGCGGCTGGTTCGGCGATAAGGCCCGCTCCGGCGGCGGCCCGCTGATCGACCTTGGCGTGCACGTTATCGACCTGTCCCGCTATCTGCTGGGCGGTCCCAAGCCCGTATCCGTGTACGGCGCCACCTTCCGCAAGCTGGGCAACCGTCCCAACGTCAAGGGCGGCAAGGCTTATCTCTCCGCCCGCGCCAACGATACCACCGTTTGTGACGTTGAGGACCTTGCCACCGCGCTCATCCGTTTTGACAACGGCGCGGTCATCTCCGTGGAAGCCAGCTTCTCCCTCAACATCAAGCAGCCCATCGGCAACATCGAGCTGTTCGGCACCAAAGCCGGCGCGAAGATCGACCCCGAGCTGGAAATGTACTCCGAGACCGCCGGCTACATGACCAACATCACGCTGGACACCCCCACCGCGCTCAGCTTTGACGGCCTGTTTGCTCGCGAGATCGACCACTATGTGGATTGCGTACGTCTGGGCCTGCCCTGCCGCTCTCCCGCTGAGGACGGCATCGTGCTGATGAAGATCCTCGACGCCATTTACGAATCCGCCGCCACCGGCCATGAAGTCATCATTCAGGAGGATTGATCGCTATGAAGATCGGCGTTTCCAGCTACAGCTATTCTCATTACATGCAGGCCACGGGCGCTGACTACTTTGATGTAGCCCGCATCGCCAAGGAACAGGGCTTTGACGCCATCGAGTTCCTGGATATCACCAAGCGCCCTGAAGACGAGACCGTCATCGATACCGCCAAGGCGCTGCGCAAGCATTGCGAAGAGTTGGGCATTGAAATTGCCGCCTACACCATCGGCGCCGACCTGCTCAACGGCCGCGGCGGTCCCGTGGAGGAAGAAGCCGCCCGCCTGAAGGGCTGCGTGGACGTCTGCGCTGCGCTGGGCGCTCCCGTCATGCGTCATGACGTTGCCTGGGGTCTGCCCGAGGGCATGACCTGGGAAGAGGGCATCGAAGTGCTCATCCCCCGCATCCGCGAAGTGACCGAGTACGCCGCCGCCAAGGGCGTGCGCACCTGCTCCGAAAACCACGGCTACATCTATCAGGATTCCGACCGCGTAAAGAAGATGATCGATGCCGTCAACCATCCCAACTACGGCTGGCTGGTGGATATCGGCAACTTCATCTGCGCTGACGAAGATAACCTGAGCGCCGTCAAGACCGCCGCTCCCTACGCCTTCCACGTGCACGCCAAGGACTTCCTGCGCAAGCCCGCTGACGCCATCGAGCCCGGCGCAGGCTGGTTCAAATCCCGCGATGGTCAGCACATCCGCGGCACGGTCGTCGGTCACGGCGTAGTGCCCGTTAAGGAATGTCTGGACGTCATCCGCGAAAGCGGCTACAACGGCGTTGTTTCCCTCGAGTTTGAGGGCGCTGAAGAAAATCTCCCTGCCGTCATCAACGGTCAGGCCTACCTGCGCAAGGTGACGGAGTAAGGGGCGCGACGGGGCCTCCGGCGGGCGGGGGAAGCTCCGCTTCCCCCTGCACCCCCATCGCTCAAGGGCTTCGCCCTTGAGAATCCCATGGGCCGCCTGCGCTGCGCGCAG
>JAZKYW010000202.1:0-14272 GCA_045612325.1 Candidatus Limiplasma sp.
CTTTTCGCCCTTGGCGCACATGGGGCACTGGTCGGGCGAGGAGGTGCTGTAGCCAGGGATGTCCTTGGGGGTGAACAGGGTGTAGACCGGCAGGTCATCCACCTGGTCAGCCGTACTGAAGATGGAGGTGATACCCTGCACCTTGCCGCCGTAGTACTCCACGCACTCCATCACGCGGCGGACGGTTTTGCCGGATGCGTTCATGCGGATGAGATGCAGCAGGAACGTATCCAGCGCGGCGCGCACGGCCTTCATGTCGCGGTTTTTGAGGGCGCGCAGCAGATCGTTTTCGATGGGGATCTCCCAAAGCGTGGCCTCGTTGGATTCCTCCATGGAAAGGCCGCACTGGCGGCTCTGGGTCTGCCATGCCTCGCGCAGGCGTTCGGCGCTGTCGATGGGCTCGCTGATGGCAACGGCGGTGCTGCCCAGCGTGCGCAGGAAGCTGCTGAGAAGGTCCTCCTGTGCGGCGAAGGCGGCGTCATTAAGGCATTCAAAGATCATGACGGTGTATTCGCCCTTGGGGAAGAACAGGGCCGTCACCTGCAGTTCAAGGCGGGCGATAAGGCTGTTCCAGCTTTCAAGGGCATTTTCGGGCATGGCGCCAAGGTCGCGCGCCACCAGCAGGCGCTTGGGATGCGCCGACGGGCCGATGCCCAGCGAAAGCAGCATATCCTCAGGCTGCAGATTGGCGGAAGGCTCCTGCTGCACAAGATTCCAGAAGCACAGCTCGCGGTTTTTGCGCACGCTTTTGCGCCACTCGCCTTCCAGCTGCTTGTTGCGGGCGATGATGCTGTCCGCGCGGTTGATGATGCTTTGCAACTCGCGGCGGGCGTAGATCTCCTCGTTGCCGAAGGCGCCTTCAAAGCGCTTGCTGATCTCCTGAATGGGCTCATAGGCGCGGCGGGACAGGTACAGGCTCATGACCACGCTGACCAGCAGCACCAGCGCGCAAACGGAGAGCAGGCTGTTTTGCATGCGGGAGATGCTGCCCATCATGACGTTGGTGGGGCGGGCGAGGTAATAGGTCCAGCCGCGCTCGGTCTGCATGGACTGCACCAGCAGCTCCTCGCCGCCAAGGCGCACGCGATGATCCTTCAGCGTGCCCGCTTCGGCGGCAAGCTCGGCAAACAGGGCGATCAGCTCGGTATCCACGCCGGTTTCGGCAATGGCGTTGCCCTGTTTATCCATGACCAGCAGGCGGATGTCGGTGGCGTCGCTCAAAAGCATGAGGGATTCGGCAATGGCCTGAGAGTCAAGGTTGACCACAACGTACGCCTTGGGCGTGCCGGAGGCGATGAACGCGGGGATGTGGCGCACCACCGTAAGCACATTCTGCTTTTGCGCTATGGAGGAGTTGAGCTCGCGGCGGAAAACGCGGGTCTTGATGTTGGAATACTCGGGCAGGGTGCGGATGAAGGCCTCGTCGTGATACCAGCCGATGGTGGCGGGGCCGAAATCCGAGGAGATGGTGTACTGCTCCTGCGGGTAATAGATGCAGATGGAGTGGATGTACGAGTTGCCCTGCGCGATGCTGTAAAGCTGCTTGATCATGCTCAGACACATGTTGTGCTGATTGTTGTAGAAATAATCCATGTAATCGGCAAGCATGGTCTGGTCTGAAAGGGCAAGGATGGACCGGTCCACCTGCGAAAGGATCATCTCATGCGTGTTGGCAAGCAGCAGAAGCGAGCTGCGCGTGTTTTCCAGCGCAGTCTCCTGCATGCTGTTGTAGGAAAGCACATACTGCATGCTGCCAAACAGCACGACGACCGATAGCGAAAGCATCAGAAAAAACTTGAGGTAGGACATAAACCCCTTGCTCAGGCGTTTGCGCTGGCGGGTCTCCGTCAAAGTGGTTCACTCCTGTCGTTGGCGGCGTTACGCTTGGGTCTTCATCACAAACGTAAGCTCTCCGCCCTTCATCATTTCATCTGCGGGGATGGCCATGGTATCCAGCTCTTTGCCGTTGAAGAGGGCTTTTTCCACATAGATGCCCGTGCCTTCGCGGCGGATGGCAAAGGTGCTGCCGCTTGCCAGGCGGATGGTGGCGCTCTTTACGCGGGGCGAGCTGAGCAGCATCAGGTTTTGCCCGCTCACGGGGAAGATGCCCATCATGTTCCACATATGCAGCGAGGAAAGACCGCCGCTGTCATTGTTGCCGGGGCAGCCGCCGCGGCCTTCGCAGAACATGTAATCCAGGCCCGCATGCACCACTTCGCAGATGCGGTCGTGGCGGTCTGCGTAGTAGTAGGCGTAGGGGGTCTCCATATCGGTCTCGTTGTTGAAGCCTTCAAAGTCTGCCATTTCGCCTTCGGGCAGGTCAAAGCCGAAGAAGCGGTCGAGCAGCTTGGCGTAGGCTTCCTTGCCGCCTGCGATGGCAAGGCGCTGATCCATATCGTGCATCAGGCGGAAGGAGTAATTCCAGTGGTTGCCCTCGTAGAACCAGGATTCGGTCTTGAGCAGGCCGGTGTCGGCATCAAAGGCAGCGGGCCATTTGGCGGCAAGGGAGTCGCAGTAATCCGCAAGCTCCGTGTCGCCTGCCTTGCGCGCAAGCTCGGCGGACGCATGGCAGCCGTCCGCCATGTCGATGGTCTGCGCAATGTGCTTGCACACGCCGGTCTCCTTGAAATCGGCAAAATATTCGGGGTTCATGATCTCCGTGCGGATGCAGCGCACAGCCTCGGCAATGTCCATGGGCACGCCGCGATAGTTGGCGTCCGCCAGCACATGCTCGGCAAGCATCCTCGCCTGACGCTGGGGATACATTTCGGACGTGCGCTCCAGCATCAGCGTGTGGGGCATGCGCTTTTTCGCGCGGCAGTAGGCAAGGATGGTGCGCACGATTTGCTCAGAAATGTGCGGATACAGCGTAAAAATCAGCGGCAGCTGGGTCTTGTACTGGTCCCACAGGGTGGCAAAATCCAGCATGAAGGCGTCCTCATCCTCATAGAGGAAGCTTTCGCCGTGCCAGTTGGCGGGCTTGATGAGCGTGTGATAAAAAGAGCTGTAAAACAAACGCTTGTCGCGCTCGTTGTCGGTTTCGATGTCAATGACGCTGAAGGCTTCTTCCCAGCAGCGGTCGCTTTCGGCGGCGATGCTGTCAAAATCCATGGTGGCTTCCAGCGCGCCCTCGCGGGCAATGTCCATGCTCTTGGGGGATACGCCAAGGGCCATGCGCACGGTGGCTGCGGGCAGGGCTTCAAAATAGCAGCCTTTTTCCCAAAGCTTGGCCTGTGCGCCGGGGCAATAGACGCAGAAGTTGAGCTCCAGCTTTTGCAGGATGACTCTGACTTCCACAAGGTCGGGGCGTACGATGGATACACGCAGGTCCTCATGGGCCATGCGCGTTTTTTCCTCAAAGAGGCCGTCGTTGGTAAAGTCAAATACCAGCTTGCCGCCTGCCTTGGGGAAGGTGATGCGATGATGGGCCGCGCGGTCGCTTACGGTAAGTTCAAACAGCACGCCGCGCATGGCTGCTGCGTAGTAGCCGGGGCGGCCTGTTTCATCGGTCATGATCTCGGGCTCAAAGGCGTTTTCCACGGCTTCTTCATAGGTGGGGGCGACCACCGCGTAGTTGTAGAAGCTGTCGATATAGCCCGTGCCGGATTGCTGCAGGTGCGAAAAACCGCGCACGGTGTTTTTGGGCATGATGGGCAGCGGAGGACGGTGAGGGCCCGTGTTGATGCACGAATTGCCGTAGCCGCTTGAATAGCCGCCGCTGTAAGAACAGGCGGTGATTTTGCCGAACGGACGGGCGGCTGCGGGGGTGGTATTGCCTGCGAGGCCCTTGATGAAGCGCCATTTGGCTGCGATGCCCTGCGGGGTGGGCAGCTTGATCACATCCGTGCCCCAGAAAACATCAGCAAAACGGGTGCGTTGATTCATTGCGTGTCACCACTTTCCGTTTTTCTTCTATTTTACAGCAAAATTCTTAAAAAATCAAAAGAAGAAGGGAGCCGAAGCTCCCTTCTTGCCTATGGGATTATTGGTTCAGAGATTACTTGCAGGGATACTCGGTCTTGTTCAGGGTGTTGTACTGAACAGCGTAGCTCTCCAGAACCTTCATGCCGCCCTTGGCAGCCCATTCGGTCTTGTAGGCAGCCCAGGTCTCGTCATTGATGGGGGTGGAGCCGGTGATGAACTCAACAACCTTGGAGGTTACGTAGTTGGAAACTTCGGTGGAGTACTCCAGAGCTTCCTGAGTGGTGGGCAGACCGTAGAACAGATCCTGATATACGGGCAGGCCCAGGATGTGCTGGGTGTTTTCGAAGGGCCAGATCATCTGCTGAGCGCGGGTAGCGTCTTCCTTCAGGGGAGCCAGGCCGCCGGCAGACTGCCACTTAACCAGACCGGTCAGGGGCAGGTAGTCCTTGTTCAGCTGATAGATGGAGGTGGTGGTGCCGTCTTCGTTGTACTCGAAGTGCAGGCCTTCCCAGCCGTACTGGAACAGTTCGTAGCCCTCGTCGGTGGCCAGGTAGTTGAGGAACTTCATGGCAACTTCGGGGTTCTTACAGGTGGTGGTGATGAAGGTGGAGTTGGATACGCGGCCGTTGTCCAGAACGCCCTGGGTCTGGCCGTCGTCGCTGGTTACGTAGATAACGTCGTACCAGCCTTCGGGATTCAGCTCAACGAAGCCGTTTTCGCACAGGACCTTAACGCCGTTCCACCAGGAGGTGAAGTAGCCGATCTTGCCGTTGGCGGCCTTCTGCTTGGCCTGGTCTTCGCTGGCTACGAAGAATTCGGGGTCGATAGCGCCGGCGGTCCACAGCTCGTTCAGGTAGGTCAGAGCAGCGCGGAAGTCGTCGGAGGTGTTGTAGGAGTAGATGTAGCCGTCCTCGCTCAGGTAGTTCTGATCGGGGATGCCGTTGAAGGCGCCGTAGATGGCGATGTTGGTGTTCTTCCAGCCGCCGCCGTAGGCGTTCATGCCGTAGGTATCGTTTTCGCCGTTGCCGTCGGGATCCTTGGTAGCGAAGTCGATCAGGATCTGCTTCAGCTCGGAAACGGTGTAGGTGTCCTTCTTCTCATAGCCCAGCTTCTCTACCCAATCCATACGGATGGCGGTGGGCCACTTGTAGTTCTTGTTCTCCTGGGGGATGGCGTAGATATCGCCGCCCAGAGTTACGAAATCCCAAACAGCCTGGGGAACGCGGGCCTTCAGGTCCTGGCCGTACTCATCCAGCAGATCGTTCAGGGGCAGTACGTAGCCGGAGCTCATGTACTCCATAACAGTCAGCTTGGGAGAAGCAATGATGTCGCACAGCTCGCCGGAAGCCATGGCCAGGTTAACGGACTGGGTGATGTCGTCAACCATGTGCAGTTCCAGCTCGATGTTGTTGACCTCGAGGATCTTGGCCAGAGCGGGGTTGTTTACGGGATCGTAAACGGAGTCGTCAGCAGACTTCATGATGCTGAGCTTCACGGGCTTCTCATCAGCCAGAGCGGCAGCGCTGATGCTGAGAACCATCGCGAGGGCGAGGAGCAGGGCGATTACCTTTTTCATGTGGGTAGCCTCCTTTTAGTAATGGGGTTTCTCTATCAACAGGCGTAAAGCCTATTAACCTTTCAAAGAGCCGACCATAACGCCCTGTGCAAAGTGCTTCTGCAGGAAGGGGTAGATGGCAAGCACGGGAGCGGTGGTGAACATTACGGTAGCGGCACGGACCACCTCGGTGGGGGGAGTGCGCTGCAGTTCAAGCTCCTCGGGGGTGAGCAGGTCGGACATGGAGGTGTTGTACATGCGGCGTACAACGACCTGCAGTACGTGGTACTCCTGACGGGTGTTGTAGATGATGGCGGAGGAGTACTGGTTCCAGTAGCCCAGGCCGTAGAACAGCGTCAGGGTAGCGATGATGGGCATGGACAGGGGCAGTACGATGCGCATCATGGTCTGCACTTCGTTGCCGCCGTCGATGTAGCAGGCTTCCTTCAGGTCCTCGGGGATGCCCATGAAGAAGTTACGGGCAAGGAAGAGGTTCCATGCGCTTACGCAGCCGGGCAGAATGAGTACCCACAGGGAGTTGAGCAGCTTATAGTCGCGCATAGTCAGGTAAGTGGGGATCAGACCACCGCTGATGAACATGGTGATGAGCACGAAGTTGGTCATCACGGTGCGGCCGGGCATGCCCTTGCGGCTGAGGGAGTAGCCGCCCATGCAGGTAAGCAGCAGGGAGAGAGAAGTACCTACAATAGTGGTAAAAATGGTGTTCTGATAAGCGCGCCAGATGTTATTGTAGGTGAAAACGTACTTGTACGATTCCAGCTGGATCTTTTTGGGGTAGAGCAGCAGGCCGTTGGCTGCCGTTACCTCAGACTGCGCGGAGATGGAAACGAAGAACAGGTTCAGGAACGGGTAGAACATCGAAAGACAGATCACCGTGAGGAGCGTCAGGTTGATCACGTCAAACAGTTCTACGCGGTGCAGTTTGCGAATCTTCTTAGTCTTAGTACTCACCACAGACCACCCTCCTCATCCAGTTTCTTCGCGATCCAGTTGGTCAAAAGTACCATGATCAGGCTCAGCATGGAGTTGAACAGGCCGACAGCCGTGGAGTAGCTGAACTGGTTGATGCTCAAAAGACCCACGCGGTATACGTAGTAACTGAGCACCTCGGCTACGGGGTTGACCATGTCGTTGGTCATGACCATGGTCTGGTCCATGCTTACGGAGAACAGACCGCCCATGGTGAGGATCAGCTGCATGCTGATGAGGGGACGGATCTCAGCCACAGAAATGTGCCACATCTTCTGCAGGCGGGTAGCGCCGTCAAGGTCGGCAGCCTCGTAGAGTTCTACATTAACGCGGGAGAGAGCCGCCAGATAAATGATGGCGCCCCAGCCCATTTCCTTCCACATGGCGCTGAAGGTGAAGAACCAGCGGTAGTACTTGGGCGTGCCAAGGAACAGCAGGGGTTCTTTGCCCATCAGCTTGCGGATGGCGTTGAAGAATCCATCATAGCCGAAGAAGTTGTACAAAATGGCGTACACAACAACGAAGGAGATGAAGTGAGGCAGATAGGATACCGTCTGCAGGAACTTCTTGTACTTCTGGTTGCGTACTTCATTGAACATCAGGGCCAGAATGATGGGGGCGGGGAAGCCGAATGCGATACGCATGGCTGCAAGGATAACGGTGTTGAAGAACACGCGGTTAAACTCGCCCGCGCCGAGGAAACGAATGAAATGGTGGAAGCCGTACTCGCTGGTCCAGGGGCTGCCCCAGATGCCTTTGCCGAACGCATAGTCCTTAAAGGCGATTACAACGCCCAGCAGGGGCTTGTAATGGAACATGATGTAGTACACGAATACGGGAATGAACAGAGCGTAGTAGATCCAGTACCTTGTCAGGTTTTTCTTTACTCGCTGCATACACGATCCCTTTCTTGGATATTCTGGTGTTGTCAGTGCCTATTTACACATCGAGAATAGCATTGGCAAGGCATATTTTCAATAAAGCAATCCTGCAAACGATAAAGAAAAACGATTCAAATGAAAAAAACGATGCATTTTAGTGCATTTTGCGAAAAAATACATCAAAAAAACCGTTCCCGCACATGGCAGGAACGGTGAAAGGGAGCGTATATGTTTTTTTGCTGCGTTGTTACAAAGTGTGGCATTGTATTCAAAAACAACAAATGTTATAATGTGGAAAACCCCTATTACGAAAGGAAGTAAAAACCTATGAAGAAACTCGCAAAGCTGATGGCTCTGGTTCTGGCTTTGATGCTGTGCATCTCCAACGCCTGCGCAGGCATTATGGTGACCAATGTATCCGTTCCCGAACTGGGCGTTGACCTCTACATTCCCCCGTACCTGAGCATCCTGACCCGTGACGTGGCTGCCGACAATCCCGCTCTGGCATTGCTGGGCATGGACCAGGCTGCCGTTAAGGATTACCTGACCGCCAACCAGCTGTATGTGGACGCTTTCCCCTCCGATGTTGCCTACGAGCTGACCGTTGCCGGTGAGCCCAACGACGTAAGCAACTTTCGCGATTACGGCTCCGTTCTGCTGGATGAAGTGCGCAAGCAGATGCCCGAAATTTACGCCGGCATCGGCATGACCGTTACCGCTACCGATACCTACAGCAACGACGCTGCCGACTACGTCAAGATCTACTACATCGACGACAACAGCGGCGCTAATGTTGTGCAGTACTACACCATCGTTGACCACATGGCTGTCAACTTCCGCCTGTTCAGCTACGGCGGCGCTGTGACCCCTGAGCAGGAGACCATTATCAAGATGGTTGTGGACAACGCTGTTTTCAAGTAAAAAGCAGATAGACAATCAAAAACAGCCATCCGAAAGGATGGCTGTTTTTGTGTGCCGGGTGAGGCGGCTCAATAGCACACCTTGACGGTCTTGATCTCAAACGGCTTGAACACCAGCTGCGCGGTGTCGGCGGGGCGCAGCTCCTCTTCCAGCATGTTGCACTCGTAAGCGGCCTTCACGTTGTGCCCGAAGGTGAGGGCAGCGCGGGTGTAATCACCGGCGGCTTCGTAGAGGCGCAGGATGTAGGCATTCTGCGCGTCCTCACAGGGCTTGACAGACTCGATGATGACGTTGGCCTTGTCTACTCGTGCAAAGGAGGCATCTGCCGCATAGCCTGCGGCGGGTAGGTAGTTGAAGGTGTAGGCGGGACGGATGACGCTTTCCGCGCCGAAGCCTTCGGCATGGGGCAGGATGGCATAGCGGCAGTAGTGGCGGCCCTTGTCACCCACATGGTCGGGAAGGATGCCGCCCTTGTGCAGAGAAAGCCTCATGCTGCCTTCGTTGACGCTCAGGCCGTACTTGCTGTCATTGAGCAGCGCGATGCCGTAGCTGTTTTCGCTCAGGTCACTGTACTTATGGTTGCAGGTTTCAAAACGGGCCTTTTCCACATCGGTGGAGCGGTGGTTGGAGCGGCGGATGTAGCCAAACTGGATCTCGCTGCGCACGCCGTCGGCAAGCAGGGCGGTGTCGAATGCAGTCTTGAGGAAGCGGTGCGCCTCCTGCCAGTCGATGACGGTCTCAAAGGTGATGAGGGGCGAGGCAGCGTCAAAGACCATATCCTGCTCGATGAAGCTCTTTTCGCTGATGGCATAGCGGCTGCGGATGCGCAGTTCAGCAGCGCCCTCGGAGATGACTTCGCGGCTGAGCAGCTTGGCGCAGGGGGCGAACTTGGCTTCAAGGTCGGCGTCCACGTCCCAGTTATCCCACGCGGCAGGCAGGTCTTCCGCCATGAGGAAGGTGTTGAAGGGCAGGCTGCTGACCAGCTCGCGGCCCGTGCGCGCATCCACCATGGAGGCGATGAAGCCGTTTGCGTCAAAGACGATCTCGGCATAGGGCGTAGTGAGTCGGTCGCCTTCCATGCGGAAGGGGGATGCGGCAGGCAGACCCTCGCCCTTTTCCAGCACGGCAGAGGCAAAAGCGGGGATGCTCACGCCCGCGACCGCCAGACGGCGCTTGCCCATGAGGTCGGTGTAGGGCTGGCAGGCATATCCCTTTACGCTTTCTGCGTCGGTCTCGATGTGCAGGGTATCGGCGCGGTCAAAGGAGAGGGGATTGGTGAGGGCAAGGCCGTCCGCAGCCAGCAGCCCGGCGGTCATGCCGCGCGCCTTTTCGATGTTGGCTTCGATGACGCGGCGGGTCTCCTCGTGTACGGAGTGGATGCAGGTGCCGGGCAGGATGTCGTGGAACTGGCGCACCAGCAGGTCGTTCATCATGGGGGCGATGGCTTCGCTGTCGGCAGGCTTGCCGTGCCTTACGGCGTCCATAACGGTGGCAAGCTCCAAATCGTGCAGGGCGATCTCGCAGTCGCGGTTGTTGCGCTTGATCTGGCTCTGATTGGTCAGCGTGCCGCGGTGCAGTTCCAGATACATTTCACCCGCATAGGTGCTGGGCTCGAAGGCGCTTTCCTCCAGCTGATGCATAAATTCGCTCACGGTCTGGTAGCCGCTGCGGGGCGCGCCGTTCAGGTCGCCTACGCGGCGGGCCATCTCCAGCATTTCAAACTCGGGGCCGCCGCCGCCGTCACCGCGGCCGAAGCTGAACAGGCGCATGGGCGCGGTGGAACGCTCGCGGATGGCGTCCGCGCCGTCGGTCATGTCACAGAACATCTTGGGCGAGGGACCTTCGTGGATGCGGTTCAAATGCGTGAGCACTTTGGTGCCGTCCATGCCCTGCCAGTAGAAGCTGGTGTAGGGGAACTTGTTGGTATCGTTCCAGCTCATTTTGGTGGTCAGGAAGTAATCCACACCGCAGCCCTTCATGATTTGGGGAATGGCAAACGAGTAGCCGAAGGTATCGGGCAGCCAGAAACAATCGGAGGTGTAGTTGAAATACTTGCGGGTAAAGCGCTGGCCCCACAGGAACTGGCGCACCATGTACTCGCCGCCAGTGAGGTTGCAGTCGCATTCCACCCATACGCCGCCGTTGGGCTCATAGCGGCCTTCCATCACGGCCTTTTGGATGCGCTCAAACAATTCGGGATTGTTGCGGCGGATGATATCGCTGTGGTAGGCGGAGGACTGCACAAACTTGTACTCGGGGTATTCGTCCATCAGGTTCAGCTGATTGGCATAGGTGCGGGCGCACTTCTTCTCGGTCTCGCTGATGGGCCAGAGCCACGCGGTGTCCATGTGGCTGTGACCGATGAGACCCACCCACGGCGCGTCGGAGGCGTTCGTGCGGCTCAGCTGCTCCTTAAGCAGGGGAGAAGCGGCGCGCAGACCTGCGCGGAAGGCTTCCTGCGTGCAGGTGTCGGGGTCGTAGTACAGCACCTGATGGGCTTTGAAGAGAGCGTTTTCCACCTCGGCACGGCGGAAGGCGGTCTCGGGCAGCGCGTCGATGAGGCTCAATAGCGTGCGCAGGTCAAACAGGAAGTCCATGTACTCGTCATCGCGCACACAAATATCCATATCGCCGATGGGGTAGGTGTAATCCTTCAGGCTTTCATCAAAGAGGGGCTGGGTGCCGGGCATGAAGTGATAGGCATAGCATTCCAGCGCGAATTGGAAGGTCTCGCCCGCTTTGGCGGCGGGGGTGATGCGGTTGCAGTAGTGGTTGCCGTGGGAGCTTTCCACAAATTTGGCGGCGTAGTTGGAGTGCATGCGGCTGTTGAGCCACAGCGTGCCTTCGTATGCCTGCGTGCGGGGGTACAGGTACAGCGCCTTGCCGTCCAGCTCGGCGGGCACGGTGTATTCAGCCTTGAACCAGCCGTATACGCCCTCGCCGCCCCAGCGCTTCAAATCGCCCACGGGGGCAAACAGGCTTTCATCGGGAATTTGATGCAGGGGCTGAGTAGTCTGGTACAAACGCTGATTCTGCGCCTGACCTACGGGCGTGAAGAGACGGTCATAGAGCGTAGTGGCAAAACGCCTGAGCTTGGTAAGGGTCTGCTGCATACCGCGGGCTGTCAGCATAGCAAAAAACCTCCTGATATGTTGAATGTACAATTGAAAAAACGGACTTGCCTTTCATGCTCTATCATAGCACAAAAAGCAAAGTCCGTATATAGTTCATTGCAGTTCAAACACGGCATATCCGCCGCTTTTGCCGCGGATGACAATGCCGTCATCGCTGAAGCTGCATTCCACGCCGCTGTGCTCCCAAGGCTTGCAGGCGTTGGGACAGGCAACAAACAGCTCGCCGTCCGTGTACAGGTACACATAGAGCATATTGCCCGCCGTGTAGACCGCCGCATTGTCATGCTCGGGCAGGTAGTACTTTTTGTACGCCGTGCCGCGAATGGATTGCAGGCGGTTTTGCTCATCGCGTCCCCCTGCAAAGGTGGGATAGGTCTTGCGGGAAGGCACCACATCGCCCGAGTCGGTGATGTTATGCGCGCGCACAGAGGGATGACCGTCATGCACGGGCAGGAATCCGCTGGCAAATGCCGCGGCGCAGCTGCCGTCAGGGCGGCAGATGAGGTCTACCTGTCTGTCGGGCGGGGAAAGCGGGTCCAGCCACAAATCGGGGGTCAGGGTAAACCAGTTGGGCATGGGGCCCCCGGTGGTATTGTAGGGCTTGGTGAAATCAAACCCGTCAAACGGTTTCAGCTTGGGAATAACGCGCCACACGCCGCCGCCGAACACATCACATTTTTCCTGATGCATAATGCCCAGATACTGCCGCATGTGCGCAGGCTGCATGAGCTGATGGTCAAAATCGCAAAGGATGGCGCCGTCAGCACCGATGCGGTAGGTCATGCGGTGGATGAGCAGCGTTTCGCCCACGGCAAGGGAGGGCTGCTGCGCGTATCCGTCCGTGGGACGGGCGCGGCGAAGCGCATCTGCCACCGTTGCGGGGTTGACCACCTCGTACACTTCGCGAATCTCCGCGCCATCGACGCCTTCGTGCCAGCCGCCTGCGGGCAGCCATTCGCCGTTTTTCAGCACAACACATTCGCGCTGCAGGTGACGGATGGCAGGCGTGAGCTGCACGCCGCCCTGCTGTGCGGTAAAGGCAAGCGCCTGACCGTCACGGACCAGCCTGCCCGTAATACGGTCGGCAAAGGCGTAGTCGTACAAGGATGCGCCGATGTTATCCGACACAAACAGCAGGCTGTCGGCATGCTCAACGCGTACCAGCGTCCAGTTCATGCCGCTTTCATCCTGCCACACAAGGCCGACATGGCGGCAGGTAAGGCCGTGCGCGGGCGCGGTGAGGCGCAGGGCGCAGCAGTGACCGTGGTTGCCGCCGATGTCGTCATGGTTGATCACAAAAGGCGAGCATTCATCCGTGGAGAATGCCAGCACCTGATCCACATGCCAGATGTCGGGATGCCCCTTGCGCTGCAGTCCCGCCATTTTGAAATCAACAGGGTTGTTGCGCGTGGGGTCGCCGGGCGCAGCGCCGATGAGCACCTGCACCAGATCCTGCGTGGGAGAAAACGGCGTGCGGAATGCGATCTCGCAGCCGTTGCGCGATACGTCCATCAATCGTCACCCAGCTTGTCGGCGCTCAGGTCCCAGTTGGGCAGATCGGTGGTTTCGAAGCACTTGATCAGCTCGGCAGCCAGACCGGGCACGTAGGTGTGGTCGTTGGCTTCCTGCAGCCAGTGGGTGGGGAAAGCCACCGCGTCGGGCTGGATGCCGCGCATGCGCTCCATGGTGTCCACGTGCAGAGCGGCGGTCTCGCCGGTGCAGAAGATCTCGGCGTCACCGCGGATCACGTCAATGATGTTCCAGAAGTTTTCCAGATGGCCCTTGCCCACAGCGCCGTATTCCTTCACGGTGCCGTCGTTGAACTTGGCCACAAAGTGGGTGCCGCGCTCCTTGCTGCCAACGTGGTTGAAGTACAGGGTGCCCTTTTCAAACTGGTATTCGAATACGGGGTCCTGCTGCAGGGAGGGGTGGATGGCGTGGCTGACGGCGATGAAAGCCTTGGCGCCCTGCGCGGTTTCGCCCTTGACAACGGCGGTGTCGAAGGTCTCGATGGCGTTGGCACGGAAGGTGCGGCAGTCGAGGGTCTCCAGCTTTTCGCCCAGCATGAACAGGATGTTCATGAGGTAATGGGCGGTGGCGTTGGAAAGCACGTTGTCAAAGATGGGCGCGCCGTTGCGGGCGTAGCGCTTGCCTGCCCAGCCGCTGCCGCGGTTGTAGTAGGCATGGCCGCGGGGCCACAGCACCAGCGCCTTGAGGCTGACAGGCTTGCCGAATACACCGTCGTCGATATCCTTCTTGACTTCGCGCACGCCGGGGTCGGCGCACAGATGGAAGCCGATGGAAAGCTCCTTGCCTGCCTTGTCGCGGGCAGCCAGGATCTTCTGAACGCCATCCATATCGGCGCAGATAGGCTTTTCCAGCGCAACATGGCAGCCGTGCTCAAAAGCGGTCACGGCCTGTTCCACATGCAGGTGGATGGGGGTGGATACGACCACCAGGTCGGGCTGATGGTTGGCAAACAGCTCCTCGGCGGTATCGTATACGGGGCACATGTCGCAGGTTTTGCAGTAGGGGTCTACCGCGCCCACCAGCGTAACGCCCTCGCGCTGGGGATGGGCAATGGTATAAGGATAGTTGGCGCCGTAGCCGCCGACGCCAAACAGGGCTACCTTGATCTCTTTCATGATACTCACTCCTTGGGCCGATACTCAAAGCAATGAATGATCCTTCCCTGCCTGCGAAGCAGGCAGGGTGTTGGGTTTCCAAAGGGCGAAGCCCTTTGGCGGGGTTCGGGGCGGAGCCCCGGCGGGATTCCTAAGGGCGGGGCCCTTAGGCGGGATTCCAAGGGGGGGGCCCTTGGCCCCCCGTCAGCCGTTCGGTACAATAACGCCCACGCCGTCCGGGGT
>JAZKYW010000203.1:0-5607 GCA_045612325.1 Candidatus Limiplasma sp.
GGGAGCGATCTGGAAATAACGGTCGAAGCCGGAGGTCATCAGCAGCTGCTTGAACTGCTGGGGAGCCTGAGGCAGCGCATAGAACTTGCCGGGGTGCTTGCGGGCGGGAACCAGATAGTCGCGAGCGCCTTCGGGAGAAGAAGCAGTCAGAATGGGCGTGGTGATCTCCAGGAAGTCGTGAGCAGTCATGGCAGCGCGCAGGGCGGATACCACGTTGCAGCGCAGCACGATGTTCTTCTTAACATCGGGGTTGCGCAGGTCCAGATAACGGTACTTCAGGCGCAGGGTCTCATCGGCCTCGCGGGAGCGGTTGATCTGGAAGGGCAGCTCGTTGTAGCGGCAGCGGCCCAGCACTTCGATCTTCTCGGGAACGATCTCGATGTCGCCGGTAGCCTGCTTGGGGTTCTTGGAATCGCGTTCGCGAACAACGCCTTCCACAGCGATGGTGGATTCCTTGTTGAGGGAGCGGATGAGAGCCATCTGCTCTTCGGTTTCGATAACGACCTGAGTGGTGCCGTAGAAGTCACGAACGACTACGAAGGCCAGCGCGGCGGAAACCTCGCGTACGTTTTCCATCCAGCCGGCAATGCGGACGTGCTTGCCGCAATCGCCGATGCGCAGCTCCTGACAGTTGTGGGTTCGATTCTGCATCATGTTCCTTTACCTCTCTATCATCAAGCGGTTTTTTTTTACAGACGTTCTTTCAGTGCTTCGGGAGCAGCGGCAAGCGGCGCTTCCCACTCTTCCTTGGTAGCCATGTTGCGCAGTTTGACCACGCCGCGGGCCAGTTCGTCATCCGCAAGGATGGCAATGAATTTTGCGCCCAGCTTATCGGCGTACTTGAACTGTGCCTTGAGGCTGCGCCCCTGATGATCCATCTCGGCGCGCAGGCCCGCATCGCGGAACCGGCGGGTCATGGTGAAAGCCTGAATGCTGAGGGATTTGTTCAAACAGGCTACGAACACCTGCGGAACTTCTTCCTCGATCTCAAGCCTGCACTCCCCTTCCTCCAGCGCATCCAAGAGCATCAGTACGCGTTCCATGCCCATGCCAAAGCCAACGGCAGGAACGGAGGGGCCGCCGATCTCTTCGACCAGCTTATCATAACGGCCACCGCCGCAAACGGTCAGTTCGCCGTTGGCAGTGCCGGTCACGATCTCAAAAACGGTTTTGGTGTAATAATCCAGGCCGCGAACAATGCGGGGATCCACCGTATACTTTACATCCGCAGCTTCCAGATACTGCTTGAGCTGCTCAAAGTGCTCCGTACACTCGGGGCACAGATGCCCAAGCATCTCGGGCGCGTCAACGAGCGCTTCCTTGCAGGCTTTTTCCTTGCAGTCCAGCGTACGCATGGGGTTGATCTCCATACGCTCCTGACAGGTTTTGCAAAGCTGGGTCTGCTTGCTGTGCAGATACTCGCGGAAAGTCTGCTGATAGGCGGGGCGGCAGTTGGGACAGCCGATGGAATTGATGCGAACGCTTAGGTTTTTCAGGCCGAAGCTTTCCAGCAGATTGATCACCAGCACGATCAGTTCCGCATCCGCCGAGGGATGAGCCGCACCGAAGCATTCCATACCAAACTGATGGTGCTCACGGAGCCTGCCGCTCTGCGGGGCTTCGTAGCGGTAATGCGGTGCGTTGATGTAATACATTTTGCAGGGCAGCGTCTGCGCATACAGACCGCTTTCCAAAAAGGCGCGAACAGCACCGGCGGTGCTTTCGGGCTTGAGCGTAATACTGCGGTCACCCTTATCCTTAAAAGTGTACATCTCTTTGCGTACAACGTCGCTGCTTTCGCCTGCGGAGCGGGCAAACAGTTCCGTATGTTCAACAACGGGAGTACGGATCTCGCGGTAGCCGTTGAGCAGCGCTGCTTTGCGCATTTCGCGCTCCAAAGCACGCCAGCGTGCACTTTCGGAGGGCAGTACGTCCTTCATTCCCTTGAGTACTTTGCAAAGCATGATCTTTCACCTCGTCATATCATCTGTGAAAGTCCACAGATAGATAAATTATACATGCCCGCTTCCCCATATGTCAAGGATTTGACGACCTTCCTTTCAATTACGTTGATTATGTGTGCTGAAAATGTATTTCCGTGTGCGTTTTCTTTACACCACACCACTTTGGGTGATATAATTGGAATGATTTTGTTTTTACACGAAAGGGGTAAGCATACCATGAAGAATGTTATCCATACTGCATCCGCTCCCGCTGCCATCGGCCCCTATTCCCAGGCCATTCAGATGGGCGATATGCTCTTTACCTCCGGTCAGCTGGGCATCATTCCCGCAACCGGCGAGCTTGCTCAGGGCGTTGAAGCCCAGACCGAATGGGCTCTCAAAAATCTCGGCGCCATCCTCGCACAGGCCGGCATGAGCTATGCAAATGTGCTCAAAACCACCGTTTTTGTTGCTGACCTTGCTGATTTTGCCAAGGTAAACGCTGTTTATCAGACCTTCTTTGAAGGCGCTTATCCTGCCCGCAGCTGCGTGCAGGTAGCCGCGCTGCCCAAGGGCGGTCTGGTGGAAATCGAATGCATCGCTTCCAAGTAAGGAGTTTCCGACATGTTTGAAATCGTAGAAAAAAAGCCGCTGAATCCCACCGTTGTACGCATGACGGTAAGCGCGCCGCTCATTGCCCGCAAGGCTGAGCCCGGTCAGTTTGTCATTCTGCGTGCGGGTGAAAACAGCGAACGCATCCCCCTCACCGTTGCCGACTTCGACCGTGAAGCCGGTACTGTGACCATCATTTATCAAATCGTTGGCGCGGGCACCATGGAGCTCAACAGTCTTGAGCAGGGCGAATGCCTGCACGACCTTGTAGGACCGCTGGGCGTAGCTACCCATACTGATGGCCTCAAGAAGGTTTGCATCGTGGGCGGCGGCGTTGGCTGTGCCATTGCCTATCCCGTTGCCAAAAAGCTGCATGAGCTGGGCGCGGAAGTGCACAGCGTTGTGGGTTTCCGCAGCAAGGACCTTGTTATTCTGGAAGATGAATTCCGCGCCGTCAGCGACGAGGTTCGCCTGATGACCGATGACGGCAGCCACGGCGAAAAGGGCCTTGTTACTGCTGCGCTTGAAAAGCTGATCACCGACGGCAACGAATACGATGAAGTCATCGCCATCGGCCCGCTGGTCATGATGAAGTTTGTTTGTCAGGTCACCAAAAAGTACGGTGTCAAAACCGTTGTCAGCATGAACCCCATCATGATCGACGGCACGGGCATGTGCGGCGGCTGCCGCCTGACCGTTGGCGGCGAAACCAAGTTCGCCTGCGTCGACGGCCCCGATTTTGACGGTCATCTGGTCGATTTTGACGAAGCTATGGCCCGCAGCGGCATGTACCGCGATTTTGAGGCCCATGCCCGCGAAGCCACCTGCAATCTGCTGAAGAAGGAGGTGCTCTGAGATGGCGAATATGGATCCCAAGAAGACTCCCATGCCTTCGCAGGAGCCCTGCATCCGCAACGGCAATTTTGAAGAAGTAGCCCTCGGTTACACTCCCGAAATGGCTGTCAACGAGGCCAAGCGCTGCCTCAACTGCAAAAACAAGCCCTGCGTATCCTCCTGCCCTGTTTGCGTGGATATTCCCGCGTTTATTCAGCAGGTCGCACAGGAAAATTTTGAAGGCGCTTGCGAAGTACTGTCCCGCTCTACCAGCCTGCCTGCTGTCTGCGGCCGTGTATGTCCGCAGGAAAGCCAGTGTGAAGGCAAGTGCGTTCGCGGCATCAAGGGCGAAAGCGTTGGCATCGGCCGCCTGGAGCGCTTTGTTGCCGACTGGCACCGCGAGCACGCCACCGCCGAAGTGACCGTCCCCGAAAGCAACGGTCACAAGGTAGCCGTTATCGGCGCCGGCCCCAGCGGCCTCACCTGTGCGGGCGACCTTGCCAAGCTTGGTTATGAAGTGACCGTTTACGAAGCCCTGCATGTTGCCGGCGGCGTACTCAGCTACGGCATTCCCGAGTTCCGTCTGCCCAAGAGTATCGTGGCTCAGGAAATCGAAGGCCTGAAAAAGCTGGGCGTAAAGATCGAATGCAACATCGTCATCGGCAAGACCCTCACCGTGGATGAGCTGTTTGACATGGGCTACGAAGCCCTGTTCATCGGCAGCGGCGCAGGTCTCCCCCGCTTCATGGGCATCCCCGGCGAAAGCCTCAAGGGCGTATACAGTGCCAACGAATACCTCACCCGTATCAACCTCATGAAGGCGTATCTTCCCACCAGCACCACGCCCATCAAAAAGTCCTCCAAGGTCGCTGTTGTCGGCGGCGGCAACGTTGCCATGGACGCCGCTCGCTGCGCCAAGCGCCTCGGTGCGGATGAAGTATACATCGTATATCGCCGCGGCATGCAGGAGCTGCCCGCCCGTCACGAGGAAGTGGAACACGCTCAGGAAGAAGGCATTATCTTCAAGACCCTGTGCAACCCCATCGAGGTCATCGGCGATGACAACGGCAATGTATGCGGCATGCGCTGCGTTGAGATGGAGCTTGGTGAGCCTGACGCAAGCGGACGCCGCCGTCCCATCGTAAAGGAAAACAGTGAATTTGTGCTGGATGTCGATACCATGATCATGTCCATCGGCACCAGCCCCAATCCCCTCATCCGCAACACCACGCCCGGTCTGGAAACCAACCGTCACGGCTGCATCGTTGTGCAGAATGACGACGGTCTTACCAGCCGCGAGGGCGTATATGCGGGCGGTGATGCCGTTACCGGCGCTGCCACCGTTATCCTCGCCATGGGCGCCGGCAAGAACGCTGCCAAGGCGATTGACGAGTACATCCAAAACAAGTAATTCAATATAAAAAGAGCAGCCCGTAACGGGCTGCTCTTTTTGTGTTGTTCAAAGATAGAAAAAAGGATCGCTTCCTTGCTGAAGCGACCCTTGAAAAGCCAATTAGCGGTTGAGCAGAGTGGCCTCGGTCTCCTTGTCGAAGAAGTGCAGGCGAGCCACGTCGAAAGCAACCTTGATGGTCTGACCAGCGCGGCTGGCGGTGCGAGGATCAACGCGGGCGATGATGCTCTCGTCCTTGCCGGAGGTGGACAGGTACAGGTAGGTCTCGGAGCCCATGAGCTCGGTAACTTCAACGTTGCACTCGATCACGGCGTTGGAAGCAGCCACGATTTCGGGATCGTCGTTGATGTTCTCGGGACGGATGCCCATGTAAACTTCCTTGCCGATGTAGCTCTCGTCCACGAACTTGGACAGCTTGCTCTGGGGAACGGTGATCTTGTTGTCGCCG
Source organism: Candidatus Limiplasma sp. (assembly GCA_045612325.1). Taxonomy (GTDB): domain Bacteria; phylum Bacillota; class Clostridia; order Christensenellales; family Aristaeellaceae; genus Limiplasma. The sequence continues at coordinate 5,249 of JAZKYW010000203.1, forward strand.
AACTTAGCAACAACTTCGTTGCCTTCCTTCTCCAGGGTAACGGTGAAGAAGTTCATCTGGGGGCTGCCGATGAAGCCGGCAACGAACAGGTTGGCGGGATGATCGTACAGGTTCTGGGGGCTGTCAACCTGCTGTACGAAGCCGTCCTTCATAACTACGATACGGGAAGCCATGGTCATAGCTTCGGTCTGGTCATGGGTAACGTAGATGAAGGTGGTCTGCAGACGCTGATGCAGCTTGGTGATCTCAGTACGCATGGCTACACGCAGCTTGGCGTCCAGGTTGGACAGAGGCTCGTCGAACAGGAAGACCTTGGGCTCACGAACGATAGCACGGCCCAGAGCAACACGCTGACGCTG
>JAZKYW010000204.1:0-3171 GCA_045612325.1 Candidatus Limiplasma sp.
TTGGGGAATTGTGTAACGGCAGCACCTACGACTCTGACTCGTATTGTCTAGGTTCGAATCCTAGTTCCCCAGCCAATGGCTCCATGGTCAAGCGGTTAAGACGTCGCCCTCTCAAGGCGAAATCAGGGGTTCGATTCCCCTTGGGGCTGCCAGCTAACCCGTCGCAACAGCGACGGGTTTTTTTGTTATCTTTTTTCAGTTTTTCTACTGCCAGCCTTCGCCAAACGTTCACCCATCCGCCACACAAAAGCGTTATCCTTTGCCTGTCGGTTTTAGAGAGAGAGCCGACATTCCCTTCACCCGCGCAGGCTTTGCGAGCAGCCTGCGCGGGATTTTTTGTTGATGAAACCTTCCGCTCTGCGGTATAATATTCTTACCAATCTACGGAGGAAACCGCTATGAGAACATCTTTTGGCGCAAAGCCCGTGCTGTATCCCCAGCCTGTATTCATCATTGCCACCTACGGCGCGGATGGCACCCCCAACGCCATGAATGCCGCATGGGGCGGCCTGAGCGAGGAAAACGAGATCACCATCTGCATCTCCGCCACCCACAAAACCACCGAAAATATCCTTCTGCGCAAGGCGTTCACCGTGAGCATGGCAACGGCGGATACCGTTGCGGCATGCGATTATGTGGGCATCGTATCGGGCAATGACGTGCCCGACAAGCTTGCCAAGGCAGGCCTGCACACCACGCCCTCCGAAACCGTGCATGCGCCCCTCATCGACGAGCTGCCCATGGCTGTGGAATGCCGCCTGAAGAGCTACGACCCCGACACCTGCCGCCTTGTGGGCGAGATCGTCAACGTATGCGCGGATGAACGCGTGCTGACAAACGGCCTGATCGACCCTGCCAAGCTGCGTCCCATCACGTTTGACCCCGTCAACAACGCCTATCTGGCCCTTGGTGAAAAGGTGGGCGACGCCTTTGCAGACGGCGCCAAAATCGGCTGAGGAGCTAACGCCATGGCCTATATCACCGTACGGGATTTTCTTGAAAAAGCCGCTCAAGCGCCGCGCATCACCCGCGAAGAGGAAAAGGAATGCGCCCGCCTGATGCGCGGGGGCGATGCTGCCGCACGCGAGCGCATCATTGCCAATTATCTGCCCATGACGGCCTCCTACGTGCGCCGCGCGCCTGCGGAGCACCGCACGCTGGGGCTGGTCTATGCATGCCTTCAGGCGCTGGAAAAGGCCGTTGACAGCTTTGATTTTCAGCAGGACGGCGAAACCTTCATCCACCGTTTGAGCTGGGTGCTGCGCCAGACGGTGGTGCATTACATGGTTACCGCGCGCAGCAGCTGATTTGCCCTTGCCCCTGTCCGCGGATAGTGGTATGATAGCAGGGTCTGCGCACGCAGTATTATCACATCGATTCAAGGTGACGAAACCAATGCTCGAACTCAAAAACATTTGCTTTGGTGTGGATGGCGGCAGAGATATTCTGCAGGATGTCAGCCTCACGCTGGATGGCCATGTCATCGCTCTCACAGGCCCCAACGGCGGCGGCAAATCCACCCTTGCCAAAATCATTGCAGGTATCATCAAGCCCACCTCCGGCCAAATTTTGCTGGATGGTGAGGATATCACCCACATGTCCATCACCGAGCGCGCCAACCACGGCATCAGCTATGCTTTTCAGCAGCCCGTGCGTTTCAAGGGCCTGCGCGTAAAGGACCTGCTGGATATTGCCACGGGCCGCACCCATGACATGAGCATGGCCTGCCGCGTGCTTAGCGAAGTGGGCCTGTGCGCCCGCGATTATCTGGACCGCGAACTCAACGACAGCCTTTCCGGCGGCGAGATGAAGCGCATCGAGATCGCCATGACCCTTGCCCGCGGCACCAAGCTCAACATCTTTGACGAGCCCGAAGCAGGCATCGACCTGTGGAGCTTCCAAAGCCTGATCCGCGTGTTTGAAAACATGCGCGACAAGACCAACGGACGCATCCTCATCATCAGCCATCAGGAGCGCATCCTCAACATTGCCGACAAGGTAGCCTACCTGCGCGACGGTCGCGTGGAAAAGTACGGCACCCGCGAGGAAGTACTGCCCGGGCTGCTCAGCACCGTGGACGAGGCCGCCTGCCGCGTGCTGACCGAGAAGCTGGAGGTGAAGGCCAATGCTTGATACCATCGCCAAAAACCTGCTTTTTCAGGTAGCTGACATGGAAGAGCTGCCCACCACGGGCGCGTTCAACATCCGCCTGAACGGCAAGACCGCCGCACGCTCCTCCAATCCCAATGTGCAGATCATTCCCAAGACGGACAAGCCCGGCATCAACATCCTCATCAAGCCCGCAACCAAAAACGAGACCATCCACATTCCCGTGGTCATCAGCGAATCGGGTGTGAAGGAAAGCGTGTACAACGATTTCATCATCGGCGAGGATTGCGATATCACCATCATGGCAGGCTGCGGCATCCACAACTGCGGCGATCAGGACAGCGCACACGACGGCATCCACACCTTCCACGTGGGCAAAAATGCCAAAGTGCGCTACATCGAAAAGCACTACGGCGAGGGCGAAGGCCGCGGCAAGCGACTCATGAACCCCACCACCGTCATCCACCTGTGCGAAGGCGCATCCGTGGAGATGGAAAACACGCAGATTTCCGGTGTGGATGATACCGTGCGTAAGACCAACGCCACCCTTGACGCGGGCGCTACCCTCATCGTGCACGAAAAGGTGATGACCACCGGCGAACAGCGCGCCATCAGCGATTTCGTGGCGGATATGAATGGCGATGGCTGCCACTGCGATATCGTCAGCCGCACCGTAGCACGCGACCACTCTCATCAGAAGTTTGTATCCACCCTCAACGGCAACGCCCCCTGCACAGGCCACACCGAGTGCGATTCCATCCTCATGGACAGCGCCTCCGTCATCGCCTGCCCGCAGCTCACCGCCACCTGCATCGACGCCAGCCTCATCCACGAGGCCGCCATCGGCAAAATCGCAGGCGAGCAGCTCATCAAGCTCATGACCCTCGGTCTGACCGAGGAAGAAGCCGAGGAGCAGATCGTAAACGGCTTCCTGCAGTGACCAGGGGCGCTCCCCCTGGACCCCGCAAGGGACTTCGCCCCTTGACCCCATCTCCGTCCGCATTTTATGCGGACGGGTCTTTTTTGTTTGGGGCGGTCTTGGGTGCGGGCGGGGAAGGTGCC
>JAZKYW010000205.1:0-12684 GCA_045612325.1 Candidatus Limiplasma sp.
GAGGTATACGCGTGACAGGCGTTTTCAGCGTGCGGTACTGCTGTCAGCCATAGGGATTGCATTATTGCTGCCGTTTGTTTTTTCAACTGCAGCAGAGCCTGTATTTGCACAGAAACAGTTATCGGAGACACTCATGAGCGAGCCGAGAGCGGTCAGTGCCGTTGATTATGCCCTGCCGAAGAATTTCGCATACAAACGGGTATTGTTTTCAAAAAACGAATTGCTCAAGGGGAAAATGCTGCTTGTGGATGAAGGACATCCGCTCCCGAGTGACGCGCCAACACCCAATACCTTCAGCATTGCGCAATATGGCAGTGGGGAAGTGAGCGTGCGGTCGCTGAGCGTTAAAAGCGGCAGAGAAACCGTAACGGCTTTGCGGGCGTTGTTTGACGCCCTTCGAAAACAGGGGATTACCAATGTATATGTAGCAAAAGGAACGACCACCGTTGCCGAGCAAACGCAGCAGCGGATTCAGTATGCCAGAGAGTTGATGAAAACCTGTACTCCCTCACAGGCAGCGAATGAAACACTTTCATCCACCGAAAAACCGGGTACGGGCTCGCTCTTGCAGGAGCATGCAGTTGAAATACGTCTATGGGACAGCACGACCAGACAAGCTGATGAACGCCCGCTTTCCCAAAGCTCTGAAGGACAAAAGCTGCTGCAATTGGCGTGGCGTTTTGGTTTTATTTGTGAAGACAGCGCACATCCCTACCGCTTTCGCTATGTAGGCAAGGCGCACGCAACTGCCATGACCTATCTGGATTTGGAGCTGCAAGCGTATCTTGAATGGCTTCATCAAAAAGGACAAATCGTCATCAGGGAAGGCGGCGTTGCTTCGTATCTTATCGTATGCACAAAGATGGACGAAGCAGGGGCGATGGTATATCTGCCCGAAGCGTGTATCTATGAAGCGAGTGCGGATAATATGGGATATGCCGTGATTGCATGCGTACTTTAAGCTGCAAACAGGAAAATCGTCACCTGTGTCGAAAGAGTACATAAATCATTTGCAAAGGATGAAAACGCCATGAATTCGATTCAGTTTTATCTGACGCCCGCAGCGGGCAAACAGCTGATTGCCCTCGCGCTGGCTGAAAATGCAGAAATTCAAAATGCGCTGAAAAACCACACGGTCGTTGTGGTGGCGGGCACCACCAACATGTATATTGCCAAAACGCTGCTTTCTTCCATTGGGGAAGATGGTTTTACAGGCAAGCATTTCTTCCGCGGCATTGTGAGCGGTCAGCCTGTGCCGTCTGATTTGCCTGAAATGGAAGGCGACGTCGTTATCGAAAAAGGCTGCTATGTGCGCGGAAAGACCGTGCAGGAAGTAGCGCCCGGTATGGGAGCGGGGGATATCATCCTCAAGGGCGCAAACGCGGTTGACCTGAAGACAGGCGAAGCGGCTGTGCTGATTGGCCATCCTGAGGGCGGTACGCTTGCCGCTATCTGGCAGGCGTGCGTTGGCCGCAGGGCGAAGGTCATTGTACCTGCAGGCGTTGAAAAGCGCGTGGATGGCCCCATCAGCGAACTGTGTGAGCTGTGCTGCGCGCCCGATGCAGCGGGTGCGCGTCTGGCTGCCGCGCCGGGCAAAGCCTTTACCGAAATCGACGCTATCCGTCAGCTGACGGGCGCAGAGGCAAAGCTCATTGCCGCGGGCGGCGTATGCGGCTGCGAAGGCGCAGCATGGTTCCAGTGCTGCGGTACCGATGAACAGCTTGAAAAACTGCAAAGCTGCATTGCCAAGGTAAGGCAGACGCCTGCTTTTGCATTCTAACTAAAAACCCCCGCAGAGGTTGATGCTCTGCGGGGGTTCTTTATATTCAGCCAAGCAGCCAATTCGCTGCAAGAATCAGCAGGATGACCTGTACGATCATCATCAGCGGGAAGAAAAGTTTGAAATACCAGTGCTTGGTTTTGTGGCGGAATACCCTCATGCCCAGCACGCCGCCAATGCCGCCAAAGCAGGCACAGGCGATGAACAGCGTGGCTTCAGGCACGCGCCAGCGGCCTTTCTTTGCGCACTGTTTGTCGTAGCCCATCATGCAAAAGGAGACCAGATTGGTTACGACCAAAACAGCAGCGCCAATGATCAAAATCATGTCCATGGTGTGATCCTTTGTTTATTGTTGGATTTGAAAAAGCCCCGGCATTTGCATGCCGGGGTCATTTTGTTGAAATTACTTCTTGGCGCCGCCGTAGGTGTCGGAGGTGTCAGCGAAGACAACGTTTACGCTTTCCTTGCGACGGGAAGTAGCAACGCGCTTCATGAGTTCCTCGTAGTAGGCGTCTTCGTCCACGGGCAGTTCAACAGCCTTGCCGGTGAAAGCGGAGTAGTGCATAGCGTTGGACAGCATTACGCCGTTGATGCCTTCTTCGCCGCGGGCAACCAGATCGGTGCCGCGCAGGATGGCGCCGGCCCAGGCGTTCAGAACGCCGGGATGCTGGGGATTGAGGCCGTCGGTCTCGATTTCCAGCTCGGTGGTGTCAACATGGCCGAAGGGCTTGGTGTTGGTCTTGGTGAAAACGGGCTCGGACTCGGAGAACTCCAGAACGGTCAGCTTGTCGTTGTCAACAACCAGCTTGGCCTTGTCCATCTGGATCTCGAAACGGTTGCTGCCGCAGCCGTCGCCGGTGGTGGTTACGAACACGCCGGTAGCGCCGTCAGCGTACTCAACGTAGGTGGTAACGTCGTCTTCAACCTCGATGTCGTGCCACTGGCCAAAGCGCATGTTGGTCTGAACCTTAACGGGCATGCCGCAGATCCACTGCCACAGGTCGAGCTGGTGGGGGCACTGGTTCATCAGAACGCCGCCGCCTTCGCCGGACCAGGTTGCACGCCAGTCACCGGAATCATAGTAGGCTTGGGGACGGTACCAGTTGGTGATGAGCCAGTTGGTACGACGAACGCGGCCGTACTTGCCGGAGTGTACCAGCTCGTGCATCTTGCGGTACACGTGGTTGGTGCGCTGGTTGAACATCATGCCGAAAACAACTTCGGGATGCTTGGCAGCCACTTCGTTCATCTCACGAACCTGCTTTACATAAACGCCGGCAGGCTTCTCGACCATGACGTGAACGCCGCGCTCGATGGCAGCGATGGCCAGAGTGGGGTGATCATAGTGGGGAACAGCAACGATAACAGCCTCTACCAGACCGCTGTCCAGCATTTCGATGGCGTTGTCGAAGTAGGTGATGGTTTCGGGATACTGAGCGCGGGCCCAATCCAGACGAGCGGGGTTCTTATCGGCGATGGCGACGATCTCCAGCTCGGGGCACTTGCCTTCGAAGATGTTCTTGGCGTGGCCGGAGCCCATGTTGCCAATACCAATGATACCGAGTTTAACCTTACGATCCATGGTAGGAATCCTCCTTCAATGTATATCTGTAAGAGATAATCGATTAAGGGATGGGAAAGACAGACCCGAAGCCGCACTGAAAATGTGCGGCTTCTTTTAGGGTTATCTTAGGCCTTAACTTCCTCAAGCAGCTTCTGGAAAGCCTTGCAGGCAACGTCGAAAGCAGCGTCGTTGTTGGAGTATACATACTCGGTGCCAACATCGCTGGTCTGACCTTCGCGCTCCAGAGAGCCCAGGCCGTCGAAAACGGTCAGGTGGGGTTCGAGGGTGAAGGCATAGCCGCCCTGAGCCAGATACTCGGGAACGATCTTGTGCAGGTTGCCCAGGCCGTGACCGGCGGGAACGACCTTGCTGTCAGCCAGAGCGTCCTTGATGTGCATGTACTTGATGTAGGGCTTCAGCATCTGCCAAGCTTCCCAGGTATCCTGACCGCACTGTACGAAGTTAGCGGGGTCGAAGATGCCGCCCATCTGGGGGAAGGCCTGCAGCAGCTCGAGGCAGCGGCTGGCAACGTCGCCGTAGATGCCCTTCTCGTTCTCGTGGCACATGAGCACGCCGCTGCCTTCAGCAACGTCCAGCATGCGGCCGACCTTGTCGATAACCTGGTTCTTGAAGGGGGCGGGATCCTGATCCTTGGGCATGAAGAAAGAGAACATGCGCAGGTTCTTGGCGCCCAGGATGTTGGCAACTTCCAGACCGTTGCGCAGAACATCCATATGCTTGTCAAAATCATCTTCCAGAGTGATCTTGCCGATGGGAGAACCCATGGACCAGACGGTCAGGCCGGCATCGTCCAGCTTGCGGCGGATCTCCTTGGCTTCGGCAGCGTTCAGAGCAACGCAGCTGATGCCGTCGGCATTGCGGATCTCAAGGCCATTGAGGTTGTTGCGCTTCATGGCGATGATCTGGTTGTCGATGATGGAACTTGCCTCGTCAGCAAAGGCGTGGATGAGAATCTTTTCCATGGGTAATCACCAATCCTTCCGTAGTTGTAACAGTAGGGATGTATCCATTATAACGTATAAAACGCACAATGGAAGTGCTGAAAATACTTTCTCACATTGCAAATCTTATCCATCTGCCCTGAAAATGTTCCAAAACGTGGAAAAGGAGTGCCGTATGCTCAAAAGGACGGCAAAAGCCGTCCTTTTCGGGTGCTCATACAGCGTCATTTGTAACATCTCCGCTGCCCATGATGGAGACGGCTTCCCCAAGATAGGTGGGCTCGGGGCGGGCGATGCACCAGAGGGTATCCTTCACGCGGGCGGCTGCTTCGCGGACGTCAAAATAGCGCTGACGTGCGTAAGAGCGCAGGCTGCTGGACAAGCCGAGCGCCTGCATGCCCATGGCTTCGGCATTGTGCAGGGCGCGGTAGAGATGGTAACGCTGCGTGACGATGATAATGCGTTCACAGCCGAAAATCTCTCTGGCGCGGTACATGCTTTCGTAGGTGGAAAAGCCCGCGTGGTCCATAAAGATATCCTCCGAAGGCACGCCTTTGGAGATGGCATAATTCTTCATGGCGTTCACTTCGTCATAATCGGGGCTGCTGTGGTCACCGCTCATGAGCAGCTTGGGGGCAGCGCCTGAGCGGTAGGCGTCAATGGCAATATCCAGCCGGTCGCGCAGCATCTGGCTGGGGTATCCGTCAGCCCTGAGACCGCAGCCCAAAACCAGAATGCAATCCGCATTAAGGTCGGCTGCTTTCTCCTGCGTGGTGATCAACGGCGCGGTCTTGCTTACCATGCGTACATTCAGCCACAGGCATACCGCCGCCGCAAATGCAATCAGTAAAAACGTTATTCCAAAAACATGAAACATTTTTCGAATCATTGGTGCAACCTCACTTTCCCGATTGATTCTAACGCATCATAACCCCAAAACCCTGCAGGACGCACTGAAAATGTTTGTCCAAACTTTGACTTTTTTGGCTGCGCTGTGAACGCTCCGTAAAGGTTTATCGATACGGCAGGAGCGCGGTTTTGGGGCAAGAATGATTGATTTGTAAGCTTTGGGACAAACTAAGAGCGAAGCCTCAAGGAGGAAAAAGAAATGAAAACCGATCCCAGAAACACGCGAAAACCGCTTGCATTTTATTACCTGATCGCCATGATCGTGCTGATGCTGCTGAATGCGCTGGTCTTTCCATCGCTGATGTCGCCGCGAGTGACAGAGGTTGGCTACAGCGATTTTCTGACCATGATCGAGGAAAAGCGCGTTGAGGAAGTAGGGCTGGATACCGAGCAGATCATCTTCAGCGCAAAGGATGACGAAGGCGAAACAGCCCTTTACAAAACAGGACGCTGGCCAGATGAAAAACTGGTGGACAGGCTGAGCGAGGCGGGCGTAAGCTTTTCGGCTGCCATCCCCACGCAGGAAACGCCGATACTGACGTTTTTGAGCAGCTGGGTATTTCCCATCCTGTTCTTTGTGTTCATAGGCCAATTGCTCAGCCGCCTGCTTACCAAAAAGATGGGCGGCAACACCATGCAGTTTGGCAAAAGCAATGCAAAGATCTACGTGGAAAGCCAGACAGGCAAAAGCTTTGCGGATGTTGCCGGACAGGATGAAGCCAAGGAAGCGCTGACGGAAATTGTTGATTTTCTTCATAATCCGGGCAGGTACAAAGCCATCGGCGCATCGCTTCCGAAGGGCGCGCTGCTGGTGGGCCCTCCCGGCACGGGCAAAACGCTGCTGGCCAAAGCTGTGGCAGGTGAAGCCAAGGTGCCTTTCTTTTCCATCTCAGGTTCTGAGTTTGTGGAAATGTTCGTGGGCATGGGCGCTGCCAAAGTGCGCGATTTGTTCAAACAGGCTGCCGAAAAAGCGCCTTGCATCGTGTTTATTGATGAGATCGATACCATCGGCAAAAAACGCGACAGCGCGCGCGGCATTGGCGGCAATGACGAGCGTGAACAGACGCTCAACCAGCTGCTGACGGAGATGGACGGCTTTGACGGCGCCAAAGGCGTTGTTATCCTGGCGGCGACCAACCGCCCCGACAGCCTCGATAAGGCGCTCTTGCGCCCGGGACGCTTTGACCGCCGCATACCCGTTGAACTGCCCGACCTGCAGGGGCGCGTAGCCATTTTGCGTGTGCATGCCAAAAACGTGCGCATGGATGAAAACATCGACTTCGAAGCCATCGGCCGCGCCACCAGCGGCGCAAGCGGTGCGGAATTGGCAAATATCATCAACGAAGCGGCGCTTCGTGCGGTGCGCATGGGGCGCGAAACGGTTTTGCAGAGCGACCTTGAGGAGAGCGTAGAGACCGTTATCGCAGGCTATCAGCGCAAGGGTGCGGTCATCAGCGAAAAGGAAAAACAAATCATCGCCTGCCACGAAATCGGTCATGCGCTGGTAGCGGCAAGGCTGAAGGATGCTGCGCCCGTGCACAAAATCACCATCATCCCGCGAACTTCGGGCGCTTTGGGCTACACCATGCAGGTGGAGGAGGAAGAACGTGTACTGATGAGCCGCGATGAAATGCTGGCTCGCCTTGCCATCCTCACGGGCGGACGCGCGGCGGAGGAAGTGGTGTTTGATTCCGTCACCAGCGGAGCAAGCAATGACATCGAAAAAGCCACAGCCATCGCCCGCGCCATGGTCACACGCTACGGCATGAGCGAACAGTTTGGCATGGTCGCGCTGGAAACGGTGAACGACCGTTATCTCGGCGGCGAAACGAGCATGGCCTGCAGCCAGGATACAGGGGCAAAGGTAGATGCGGAGGTGCAGCAGCTGATCACCCGGGCGCATAAACGCGCAATGGATATCCTCCAAAACGACCGTGCGCTGCTGGATAAGCTGACAGCGTATCTGCTGGAAAAGGAGACCATCACGGGTGCGGAATTTATGGAGATCCTCCGTAAAGAAGAAGCCTAAAGGCAACTCTACGATGCGTTGATTGTTCGTAAAACCAACAGGCGGTATCATGGAATGCGGAGGTGCAGACCATGAAAAAAGAACCTGTTTTTACACCCATCGATCTCAAAACATGGAATCGCGGACAAATGTTTTGGTACTTCTCCCAGCAGGCGCCTACGGGCTATTCGCTGACGGTGGATGTTGACGTAACGCACATGAAAAAAGTGCTGGATAATGCGGGCAAAAAGTTCTTTCCCGCCTATCTGTGGCTGGTGACCAAACTGCTCAACCAGCAAACCGAGTTCCGCGTGGCTGAGAAGGATGGCATTGTCGGCTGCTATGACCATCTCACACCGCTGTATGCAGCTTTTCACGAGGATGACAAGACGTTCTCGCTGATGTGGACGGAGTTTGACGACGACTTCAGCGCTTTTTATGAAGATTATCTGAACGGTCAAAAGCAGTACGGCGATGTGCACGGCGTACTTTCGCGCACCGACCGTCTGCCGCCGCCGAATGCTTATACGGTCTCGTGTGTGCCGTGGATTCGTTTCCGTCATTTTGCCGTTCACAGCTATCAAAACAAGCCGTATTATTTTCCCTCCGTTGAAGCGGGAAAAATCACGGAAGAAAACGGCAAGCTTCTGATGCCGCTTTCGCTTACCTGCCATCACGCCACAACGGACGGCTATCATGTGAATCTCTTTCTTGAAAGCCTGCAGGAGGAAGCGGACAGCTTTGAAAAGTACATCTGAAAATAAAAAGCAGGTACGGCAGAAAATACTGTCGTACCTGTTTTTTTTCTTACAGGCTCAACTCGTCTGGGGAGAGGCTGAAGCTGGGCACAAACTCCGCCATGAAAGCCTGCACTTCAGGCAGCGGATTGGCGGTAATGCTTTGGAGAATGGTGGCTTTTGCCTGCGCAAAGTCGCGGTTGCCCATCTTTTCTTCCTCGATGCACTTGAGGTAAGCGCTGATGCGGTCGGCGGCTTTGACGATCTTCCACTCGATGGAGGTTTCGTCAGGCTTGACGTATACGGAGAAATAGGGACGCAGGTCATCGGGCAGCATATCCAGCAGCTGCTCCTTGGCATGTGCCTCCAGTTCGCCGTAGGCATCCTGAATGGAGGGCGTCTTGTACTTGACGGGGGTGGGCAGGTCGCCTGTGATCACTTCGCTCACGTCATGGTACAGGGCAAGCATCACGATATGCTCGGGGTCAATGTTTCGTCCGTAGCGCGCTTTGCCCACAGCGGCAATGCCGTGGGCGATGAGCGCAGTCTGCATGCTGTGCTCCATATCGTTTTCGGGCACGGTGTTGCGCATCAGCCCCCAGCGGCGGATCAGCTTGAGACGGTCAAGATAGGCAAAAAAATGATTCATAATGTTCTCCTTTGCAGGCAAAAAACGCCGCGCGTTTCAGCGCGGCGCTCAAATGGATTACAGTACGTTGGAAGAGGTGCACTCCACGTATACGCTGCCGTCCTTGCGGCGGGTCAGCTTGGCCTTGTTGCCTGCGCCGTCATCGATGGTCATCTTTTCGATATCGTTCAGAGTGAGGAAATTGACCACATCGCTCTCAACAAAGGCGACCCAGTTCTTACGGTCGCGCTGAGGCTTCTCTACGGGGTCGGCAATCATTTCTTCCAGAGTCTTACGTTCTTCGGACATGTCGGTATGTCTCCTTTTCTCATTGTTTGGAGATTCATCATACCCCATTTGTAGCCGAAACGCAAGTCAAAAACGTTCGAAATCCTCCGCACCGTGTTTGCAAAGCGGGCAGATGAAATCCGCAGGCAGGTCATCGCCTTCGTGCTCGTAGCCGCAGATACGGCAGCGGAAGCCGTGCTTTTCTTCGGGTTTGGACTGGGGGTTGGGCTTGACGTTGGCAAAGTAATAGCTGTAGGTCATGGAAGGTCTGGAAGAAAGCTTTTCAGCCTGCGTGACCTCGGCAATGAACAGAAGATGGCTTCCGCAATCGACCGTCTGCACCACTTTGGCGGAAATTAGCGCGTTGGATACTTCGGGCAGATAGCGCAGACCGTTTTCACTGCGGGGTTCATCGGCGTTGGCAAATTTGTCAACATCGCGTCCGCTCTGGAAGCCGAAACGGCGGAATACATCCATCTTGGCGCTTTCATCAAGCACCGATACATTGAGAATACCGCTCTGAGCAATGGCGGAGCAGGTGTGATTTTGCTTGTTAACGCTTACGGCGATACGGATAGGGTCGATCGTCAGCTGCATGATGCTGTTGGAGATACAGCCGCAGTCGCGGTTGCCGTCAAAAGAAGTCAAAACATACAGGCCGTAGCTGATATTGAAAAGAGCAGTGGGGTCAAGTGCCATCATAAGCGCCTCCTTATTTGTTTCTGGTAGTATTATACCCCTTTATCGGCGTGCTGAAACGCAGGATTTATGGTATAATGCAGTTGCTTTTATTTTTGCATACAAGGAGGATAACGGGAATGTCCACATGGTATGGCATGACCTATCCGCAGGATCGAAAAGAAATGTACGGGCTGCTTGCACAGCAGCTGCAGGCGCTGATGGACGGGGAGCGTGACTGCATCCCCAACATGGCCAATATGAGTGCGCTCATTCATCAGGCGCTGGAAAATGTCAACTGGACGGGTTTTTATCTGATGAAGGACGGCATGCTGGTGCTCGGGCCTTTCCAGGGCAACCCCGCGTGTATCCGCATTCCCGTAGGCCGCGGCGTTTGCGGAACGGCGGCAAAGACCATGCAGACCCAGCTTGTGCCGGATGTGCATCTGTTTCCCGGGCATATTGCCTGTGATGCCCAGTCCCGGAGCGAGGTCGTTGTACCGCTTGTGAAGGATGGAAAATTGCTGGGCGTGCTGGATATTGACAGCCCCATCCAAAACCGATTTGATGCTGATGATCAAAAAGGGCTGGAAACCCTTGCGCAGATGCTCATTCAGGGCTGTGATTGGCCATGATGACCCTTGTTTTTTTATTGTATTCGTTGTAAAATAACTATGTCTGCGATTCGTGTCAGGCAGAGTAGCTTCAAGCGCGTTAAGTGTTCATGAACGGGGAGTTGTCATGGAACGAAACCGAGGTTCGGTGCGGTGCTTGCGGCGCATCCCGCTGTCTATGTGCTGCCTCCTGCGAGTCGGAAAATGATGACAGGAGGTTTTTTGTATGCCTAAAAAGACGCTTCGCAAGAACCGAATGACTACGGAAAAACTGACCGTGCTTGCGCTTCTCACGGCGCTGCAGGTGGTTTTGGGCAATCTGACGCAGATTCCCTTCGTAGGCAAGCAGTTTAACTTTGGCTTTTTGCCTGTCATTGCTGCAGCTGCCATGCTGGGCCCCGTGCCCGCTGCTGTTGTTGGCGGCCTTGGTGATTTCATCGGCGCACATCTGTTTCCCGCAGGCGCGTACTTTCCCGGCTTTACGCTTACGGCGGTCATCGTTGGCCTTCTGTATGCGCTGCCGCTGTATCGACGCAAGCCCGGCGTGGTGCGTGCTGTGGTCGCTGCGGTGCTGGGCATGATTCCCAATCTGCTGCTCAATTCGCTCTGGCTGAGCATGTTGTATTCCAGCAAGACCTACTGGGTATGGGTGACCAGCCGTGCCGTCAGCTATCTGGTGGAGATCCCTCTGCAGGTAGTGCTCATCTATGCAGGGCTTCAGGGCCTCAGCCGTCTCAGGCTGCCTGCGTCCCTCCGTCTGCCGCGTAATGAAAAGGTGGAAAAAGTATGAGATTCAGCAAGAAGGCAGTTCTTGCCGAACTGGAGAAAATGTATCCCGACGCCAAGCCGGAACTGAATTTCTCCAATCCCTACGAGACCCTTGTGGCGGTCATGCTGTCCGCACAGTGTACGGACAAGCAGGTAAACAAGGTAACGCCCGCGCTGTTTGAAAGGTATCCCACTGTGGAAAGCATGGCAGCGGCAAGCGTTGAGGATGTTTACCCCATGGTGAAAAGCTGCGGTTTCAAAACCAAGGCGTCAAACATCGTGGAAGCCTGCCGCCTGATGATGCAAAACCATGGCGGCAAAGTGCCTGCGGATATGAAGGCGCTGATGGCATTGCCGGGCGTGGGGCAAAAGACCGCGAACGTGGTCATGGCGCATGCGTTTGATGTGCCCGCCATCGCGGTGGATACGCATGTATTCCGCGTAAGCAACCGCATCGGTCTGGCGGAGGCCAAAAATGTGGAGGAGACCGAGCGTCAGCTGCAGAAGGCCATCCCCAAAAAGGATTGGGTCAAGGCGCATCACTGGCTCATCTTCCACGGGCGCAGAGTGTGCCATGCGCGCAACCCTCAGTGCGCAACGTGCGGCGTGCAGGCGCTTTGCAAAGCAGCCAAAGCAGGCGGAGGCGCAGTGACAACACCGCCGCCTAAAAAGAAAACCATTATCGAAGCATGACCCTGAGAACGCAATGCGTTCTCGGTAACAGGATTCCAAAGGGGCGTTGCCCCTTTGGCAGGAGTCCAGAGGGCGGCGCCCTTTGGAGAAAAGGAGTTTGTAGAATGGCGTCTTTTGTTGATCGAGTTCGAATTACGGCCAAGGCCGGCAACGGCGGCAACGGCTGTGTAAGCTTCCACCGCGAAAAGTTTGTTCAGAATGGCGGCCCCGACGGCGGTGACGGCGGCAACGGCGGCAACATCGTCGTATATGCCGATCCCAACATGCACACGCTGCTGGACTTCCGTTTCCACAGCAAGTACATGGCTGAAAACGGCGTGGACGGCAGCGCCAACCGCTGCCACGGCAAGCGCGGCGAAGACCTTGTGATCAAGGTTCCCGTCGGCACCGTTTTCCTGCGTGCCGAGGATGGCGCGGTCGTTGCTGATATGAGCGAGCCCGGCGCAAGCAAGATCCTGCTGCGCGGCGGCCGCGGCGGCCACGGCAACCAGCATTTTGCCACGCCCACCCGTCAGGCGCCCAACTTTGCCAAGCCCGGCATCAAGACCGAGGTTCATGAGTTCCGTCTGGAACTCAAGACCATCGCGGACGTCGGTCTGGTAGGCTTCCCCAACGTAGGCAAGAGCACCATCCTTGCCACGCTGACCGCCGCCAAGCCGAAGATCGCCAACTACCACTTCACCACGCTGACCCCCAATCTGGGCATCGTCAAGCGTTATGAAACCGACTTCGTACTGGCTGATATCCCCGGTCTGGTGGAAGGCGCCAGCGAAGGCATCGGTCTGGGCCATGACTTCCTGCGTCACGTAGAGCGTACCCGTCTGCTTCTGCACGTTGTGGATGCCGCCGGCAGCGAAGGCCGCGATCCCATGGATGATTTCCGCATTATCAATGCGGAGCTTGAAAAGTATGGCGAACCCATTGGCCGTCCGCAGCTGGTGGTGCTCAACAAGTGCGACCTGATCTACGACACCGACGAGATCAAGGCGCTCAAAAAGAAGTTTGAAGCCATGGGCTATCAGACCTTCGTGGTCAGTGCTGCCATGCGCAAGGGC
>JAZKYW010000206.1:0-2337 GCA_045612325.1 Candidatus Limiplasma sp.
TCGATTCTCTCCTAAGACCAATCTTTTCTTGCCCAATGATTTTCATCATTGTACTGAACAGAAATGACTAATCTTTATAGATCTCGTCTAAATTACTCATATGCAGTTGTCAAGATGCAGCAGGGGGTGACCCCCTGCACCCCCGGACCGCTTCGCGGAGTTGTCCGGCGAGTTTGGGGCTGCGGCCTTTGACCGCCTGAGGTCGGAGGGACCTCAGGCTCGGTTGCAGCCGTTGGATACCTTGTAGGGGCGGCTGCCGTACCAAACATATCAATACAACCCCTGACCGCGTAAAGCGCGGTCAGTCCACGGGTCAAGGGCGAAGCCCTTGAAGGAGGAAAAAGCATGATCATCGATCAGGACAAAATCAAGCAGGATCTTGCCAAGCTGCGTGAAACCGTTGCCAAGGCTGCCGACGCCCTGCACCTGCCCATGCTGGAAGAAGAACTGGTAGAGCTGAAGGAAGAAATGAACGCTCCCGAGTTCTGGAACGATCTGGAGCGCTCCACTGCCGTTAACCGCAAGGTAAGCCAGATCGAAGGCAAGCTCAACCGCGTTGCCGATCTGGAAAGCCGCTGCGACGATATCGAAGCCATGCTCGAACTGCTGGCTGAGGACGATGACGAATCCATCGCCGAGGAATGCCAGAACGAGCTGGACGCGCTGGCTGCCGACGCCGACGCGCTGGAGCTGGAAACCCTCATGCGCGGCGACTATGACCGCTGCGACTGTATTCTCAGCCTCCACGCCGGCGCCGGCGGAACCGAGGCCCAGGACTGGACCAGCATGCTCTACCGCATGTACACCCGTTACTGCGAGCGTCACGGCTACAAGGTCACCGTCAACGACTTCCTGGATGGCGACGAAGCCGGCGTCAAGAGCGTTACCTTCCAGGTGGAAGGCGAGAACGCCTACGGCTTCCTGCGCTCCGAGCGCGGCGTACACCGTCTGGTCCGTATCTCTCCCTTCGACGCCAACGCCCGCCGTCACACTTCCTTCTCTTCTCTGGACGTTGCTCCCATCATGGAGGATGACGCCGATTTTGAGATCAACATGGAAGAAGTGCGCGTGGATACCTACCGCGCAGGCGGCGCGGGCGGTCAGCACGTTAACCGTACCGACTCCGCCGTTCGTATGACGCATATCCCCACCGGCATCGTTGCGCAGTGTCAGAACGAGCGCAGCCAGATCCAGAACCGTGAAGTCTGTCTTCGCATCCTGAAGAGCCGCCTCCTGGAGCTGCGCGAGCGCGAGCGTGAAGAGCAGATGGCCGACATCAAGGGCGAAATGAAGAAGATCGAATGGGGCAGCCAGATCCGCTCCTACGTGTTCCAGCCCTACACCATGGTCAAAGACCATCGTACCGGCTATGAAATGGGCAACGTAGGCGAAGTGATGGACGGCAACATCGACGGCTTCATCACCGCCTTCCTCAAGATGCAGTAATGAAAAAAAGCCTCAGCTTTGCCGCAGGCATGCTGCTTGGGCTGCTTGCCGTTTTTTGGAGCATCGCCGTGCCTGCCCTGCAGAGCGCGCACTTTGAACAGGCAGTGCTGAATAACGTTGACCGCGAAGCCGTCGGGATGAGCGAAAGCGCCCTGACGGCTTTTGCCCGCGAGACCATGGATTATCTGAACGGACGCACGGACGAATGGTCGCCCGAAACGCCGTTTGTGATCACCAACGCCTTTGTAAAGCACATGGCGGAGGTGCGCCTTTGGGTGGATGTGCTGAAGGCTGCATTGCCCGTGGGCGTTGCGCTTGCGGCGGCGGGCATCCTGCTTGGACGCGACAGGCGCATGGTGCGACTCGGCATGCTGTGCATGCTTGGCGTCATCGCTGCCGTGCTTTTGTGGGCAGCGGCGGATTTTGAAAGCCTGTGGATGGTCATCCATGTGCTGTTCATCCCCAACGGCATTTTTGCCGCCGGTGAGCCTGTGATGATGCTCTTCCCGCTGAGCTTGTTTTTCGGATATGTCGTGCCGGTCGTATGGCGGCTGGCGGTCAGCCTTGCAGTGATGCTGGGTCTGTGCAGCGTGAAGTGGAAAGAATAACCTCATCCGTTATGGAGCCGCCTGCAAGAAACATACGCATCCCGAAGCCGTACAGCGGCTTCGACAATGGGATTCCAAAGGGGTTATATCCCTTTGGCGGGGTGCGGGGGCAGCCTTGGTTGCTGCGAAGTACATACCGTACCTTATCCGCCTGCAAGAAACATACGCATCCCGAAGCCGTACAGCGGCTTCGGCAATGGGATTCCAAAGGGATTATATCCCTTTGGCGGGGGGCGGGGGCAGTCCTGGTTGGCTCGAAGCACATACCATATCTTATCCGCCC
>JAZKYW010000207.1:0-3286 GCA_045612325.1 Candidatus Limiplasma sp.
CTCAAGTGGGTGGTCATCAGCGTTGTGACCGCTGTTGTCTACAAGCCCCTTTCCCCCATTCTGCACGGCCGCAAGAAGAGCGGCGCGGAGGTTAAGAAGATCTGATGCTGTATTCAAACAGCGTAGCGCAGACCCAAAAGATCGGCGCGGCGCTTTCCAAACAGCTTGAAGCCAACGACGTACTCATCCTTTTGGGTGATATGGGCGCAGGCAAGAGCGAATTTACCCGCGGGCTGGCACGCGGGCTGGGCGTTACCGGCTATGTGACCAGCCCCACCTTTACCGTGATGCAGCTGCACGATACCGGCAGGCTGCCCCTGTACCATTTTGACTGGTACCGTCTGGAAAGCGCCGAAGAGCTTTACGAGCTTTCCATGGATGAATACCTGCACAACGGCGGCGTAGCGGTCATCGAATGGCCCAGCCGTGCCGAGGAAGTGCTGCCCGAGAGCTATCTGCAGGTGTCTCTGGAGCCTGTGGGTGATGACGAACGCCGCATCACCTTTACGCCCGTGGGCGATTTTCGCCCCATCGACGAGGATGCCATCCTCGCCGAGCTGTAACGAAAGGAACTGATCCCCATGAATCTGCTGGCTGTGGATACCTCCGGCCCCGTAGCAGGCGTTGCCATCCTGCGTGACGGCGAAGTAGCCTATGAGGGCGCGGCGGTCAACCGCCTCACCCACTCCGTCAACCTCATGCCCATGATCGAGGAAGCGCTGGACCGCGCAGGTCTGGATGTTTCCGATATCGACTATTATGTTTCCGTCACCGGCCCCGGCTCTTTCACGGGCGTGCGCATCGGCGTGAGCGCTATCAAAGGCATGGCTCACGGCGCAAACAAGCCTTGCATCGGCGTGGATGCGCTGGAAGCGCTTGCCACAGGCTGCTGCATGGCGGATGCCCTCATCTGCCCCATTCAGGACGCCCGCGCAGGTCAGGTGTACGGCGCGGCTTTCCTGCCCGGCATGCCTCCTGTGCGCGTGCTTGACAACATGGCAGAAAAACTGCCCGTGTTCATCGAAAAAGCGCTGGAAAAGGCCGAAGGCCGCAAGCTGTGCTTCCTCGGTGACGGCGTAAAGACCTACCGCAAGGCCATTGAGGATCTTCTCGGCGACCGCGCCGTGTTTGCTCCCGCACACATGAGCTATCTGCGTCCCGCTTCCGTTGCCCTGCTGGCGGACCTGCGCAAGGATGAAGCGGTGGATTACCTGACCCTCATGCCTGTCTATCTGCGAGCGCCTCAGGCTGAGCGTGAGCGCGCCCGCAAACTGGGAGGCAACGCATGATCACCTATCGCCGCATGACGCTTGAGGATGTGCCTCAGGTACACGAAATCGAGCTGAAAACCTTTCACACGCCTTGGAGCTATCAGAGCTTCGTGGATGAGATGACCACCAACAAATGCGCCCGCTATGTGGTTGCCGAGGAAGACGGCAAGGTGCTCGGCTATGCAGGCGCGTGGCTGATTTTTGACGAAGGCCACATCACCAACATCGCCGTGGATGAACCCTGCCGCGGCCGCGGCATCGGCATCGGCGTTACGCAGGCCCTGATGCAGTACGCTGCCAACATGGGCGTGCAGTACATGACGCTGGAAGTGCGCAAATCCAACAAGGTTGCGCAGAACATGTACAAGAAGCTTCACTTCATTGAGCTTGGCGTACGCAAACGCTATTACGAGGATAACGGCGAGGATGCCTACCTTTACGTTTGCCAGACCATGCCCGAAGTTGATCCCGACTTCTACGAAGAAGCCGAGGACGAAGCTGAAAACGAAACTGAAAACGCATAAAAACAGAGCCCCTCATCCAACGGTGATGAGGGGCTCTGCAAACACAAGGAGAACCACGATGAACGAAATGGAATTTAAGCAGCTGGAGACCCTTGCCGCGCAGGGCGACAAGGATGCGCAATTCCGTCTTGCCATGGCCTACACCTACGGCGACGGCGTGAAGGAAGACAACGACAAAGCCTTTGAGCTGTATACCCTCGCCGCCAGACAGGGTCATGCCGAGGCGCAGTACAACCTTGGCATCTGCTATCACTACGGCTACGGCGTAAAGGCTGACGCTGCGGCTGCCTACAGCTGCTATCTCAGCGCCGCCGAGCAGGGCTTTGACAAGGGCATGGTGCTGGTAGGTCTGTTTTACGAGCACGGCCTGCATGTAGAGCAGGATTTGAAAGCGGCAGCCGAATGGTATCGCAAGGCCATTGCGCTTGGCAACACCGAAGCCGTCCGCATGCTGGAGGAAGTAGAAAATGCTTGACGCGAAAGCATACCTGCAGGACTTGATTTCTGCGCTCCGAAATGCCTTTGGCGAGCGTCTGGTGTATGTGGGCCTGCAGGGCAGCTATCTGCGCGGAGAAGCCACCGAAAGCAGCGATATCGACCCTATGGTGGTCATTGACGGGTTGACCTGCAAAGACCTCGATACCTATCGAAACATCATCAAACAGCTTCCCCAACCCGAATTGAGCTGCGGCTTTCTGTGCGGCAAAAGCGAGCTTGCGCACTGGAATGCTTTGGAGATGAGCCATCTTTTGCACACCACGAGGGATGAATACGGCGTGCTGGCGGACCTTGTCCCCGCCTATGACGAGCGCGACATCCGCAGCTTTATCCAAATGAGCATCGGCAATCTCTATCACGAACTGTGCCACCGCTATGTGCACGGCAGCATGGAGAAAAACTACCGCAACCTGCCTTTCACCTGCAAGGGTGTGTTTTTCATTTTGCAAAATCTGCATCATCTGCGTACCGGCGTGTTCTGCCCTACGAAAAAGGAACTGCTTGCGCAGCTTGCAGGGGCCGATCTTGCGGTGATGGAACTGTGCGCAACGCTTCCGCAGGCTGATCACTATGATTTTGCCAATGCTTTTGAAACGCTGTTTAACTGGTGTCAAGCAACGCTTGAAAGCCTGTAAAAAAGCATAAGAAAAAACCGTGTGAATGTTCACACGGTTTTTCTTTCCACATCATCGACCTGCCGCTGAAACATACGCAACGCGCAGGTCGGCGGCACCGCTTAAAATTAAGCGTTCACCATTTTGGCCAGACGAGCCTTCTTACGGTTCGCGGTATTCTTGTGCAGAATGCCCTTGGCAACGGCTTTATCGATAGCGGAGGTGGTGAGGCTGTACTGGGCAGCAGTGGCCTCCGTCTCAAACTTCTTGACAGCAGACTTCACCTTGGACTTGACGATGCGGTTGCGGAGATTCTTGGTCTCGGTAACCTTCACGCGCTTGATGGCGGACTTGATGTTAGGCACTAGTTTCACCTCCT
>JAZKYW010000208.1:0-6345 GCA_045612325.1 Candidatus Limiplasma sp.
TCCATGGTCATGCCCTTGGACTTGCGCAGTTCGTAGAGCAGCTCGGTATAGGCGGCGCTCTTTTCGCTGGCAGCGGGATCGATGATAGCAACACCGGTCAGGTCGGTATTGGTCTCGGCAGCAACCTTCTTGACTTCTTCCACATTGCCGATCAGGGTAACCTTGGCGATGCCTTCAGCCAGAATCTTGGCGCTGGCCTGCACAGTGCGGGGCTCGGTGCCTTCAGGCAGCACGATGTGCTTCACATTCGCTTTTGCTTTGGCTTTGATTTTCTCAATGGCGGACATGTTCTTTTCCTCCCTTATGTGCTACAATACACAGGACGGTTCCCGAAGGAAACGTTTCGTGTATACGTATTTCAACCATTATAGTATACATCTATTTCTCTATAAATGGAAGGGGGCAGCCCAAAAAA
Organism: Candidatus Limiplasma sp.; assembly: GCA_045612325.1. Taxonomy (GTDB): domain Bacteria; phylum Bacillota; class Clostridia; order Christensenellales; family Aristaeellaceae; genus Limiplasma. The sequence continues at coordinate 416 of JAZKYW010000208.1, forward strand.
GCGTGTTTTTTACGTTTTATCGGGCGAATGTACATGCGTCCTGTCGTTGGTATCATTTGTGAATACGATCCTTTTCACCGCGGACACGCCTATCAGTTTGATCTGATCCGCCAAAAGCTTCCCGAGGCGCTGATCGTGTGTCTGATGAGCAGCTGTTTTACCCAGCGCGGAATGCCTGCCGTTCATCAACCCCGTCTGCGTGCTCAGGCTGCGCTGAACGCAGGCGCGGATATGGTGCTGGAACTCCCCTGCGCTTTTGCCGTGCGCGACGCCGAGCACTTTGCTCTTGGCGGCGTGGAGATCCTCAGCAGGCTCGGTTTTGTCACTCACATCTCCTTTGGCTGCGAAGACAGCGACCTCTCTTCGCTTTCGCAAACCGCCGCCCTGCTTGAATCCCCCACGCCCGAATTTCAGGCCGCACTGAAAAACGCGCTGGACAGCGGCATGTCATTTGCCGCCGCACAGGGACAGGCACTGGGAGAAATAACAGGTGATCCGCAGCGCTGGAGCCGTCCCAACAACATTCTCGCGCTGTGCTATCTGCGAGCCATCCTGCGCACAAACAGCAAACTCATCCCCCTGCCCGTGCATCGCAACGGAAACTACCACGCGCTCGAGTTGGAAAACTTCTCTTGGCCCTCCGCCAGCGCCGTCAGGCAGGCTTTGAGCAACGGTGACAGCATTTCAGCGGATGAAGCCTGCGGCTATTCTGTGTCAGTCCTCCCCCGCTGCAGCGCCGAAAAGCTGGATACGCTGCTCATCCACAAACTGCGCACAACGCCCCTTTCCGCGCTCGCACTGCTTCCCGACTGCACCGAGGGCCTTGAAAACCGCCTGAAGAGCTGTGCCGATCAGGCCAATACGCGCGAAGAACTGCTTGCCCTGCTCAAGACTCGCCGCTATGCACACGCACGCCTCAGCCGCCTGTGTACACACGCATTGCTTGGCGTCACCGCAGAAATGCTTGCACAGAACGCCCATCCGACTTCTGTGCGTTTGCTCGGGCTTCGCAGGTCTGCACAGGAACTTACCGCAGCGCTGCGCCAAAGCGAACTTCCTGTTATCGCCAAAGCTGCCGATGCAGAGGTGTCTGACCCGCTTCACGCGCTCGACCTTTATGCTTACGAGCTCTGGGCGCTCGCAGCGGGCCTTCCTTCCGGTCTGCTGTACCGTCAGGGCATCGCAGTTATTTAAAAAGGGAGACGGATTTTTGTCCGTCTCTCTTTTTTATGATTGTTCTTTGAGCGCTTCCTTTTCTGCCATACGGTTGTCTACCGCCTCGTTCAAAAGCTGGTAGCACACGGAAGTGAGCGGGATGAAAATCAGCATACCCACAACACCCAGCAAGCCCTCGCCAAGCACCACAGCCAGCAGCACCCAAATAGACGGCAGGCCGATGGCATTGCCCATCACTCGGGGATAGATCAGGTTGCCTTCCAGCTGCTGCAGCACAAGGAACATCGCCAGAAAACCAAGCGCCTGCATAGGCGAAGATACAAGGATCAAAAACGCGCCGACGATGCAGCCGATCCACGCGCCCACTACAGGAATCAGCGCCGTGACCGCAATAAACACGCTGATCAGAAGCACATAAGGCATACGGAAGATGCTCATGGCAATAAAGAACAGGAAGCCTAGTATCAGCGCCTCAAGGCACTGACCCGAGATATAGCTGGCAAACGTACGCTGAGAAAGCGATGCGATGTGTAGGATACGTTCCACGCGCTCGGGTTTCAGGTACGCGCGCATCAGCTTGACAAACTGAGCGGAAAGTCGCTCTTTGCCAAGCAGGAAGTAGATCACAAACATCAGCGTAAAGAAGCCGCTGAGGATGCCCTGATAGGCAGAACCGATCACGGAGCCGGAGAACACAACCCCCTTGAGCGCAAGGTCCAGCATGCGGTCAAGCTGCGCGTTCAGTTCGGAACCCGTAGGCATTCTGAAACGCTCGTTGAGCATTTCGCCAACCTGAATCTCATAAGGAGCCAGCTGTTCATCCAGCTGACGCACAAACGCAGGCACCGCCCTTGCGATCGTTTCCAGCGTCGAAATAACTTCCGGAATGATGAGCGACATCAGCAGATAGATCAGCAGGATCACAAAGACCAGAACCAGCGTCATCGCAACGGGACGCTTGGCCTTTTTCATCCATTTTTTGCGGTCCATCCAGACAAGTACCTTGTTCTCGACAAAACGCATCGGCACATTCAGGATAAAAGCGATCACTGCACCAAGCACAAACGGAGACAGGATCATCCAGATCGTGCCCGCAAAATCAACCAGCGCATCAAATCGCTGCAGCAAAAACCACACGCAAAGCAGTATGCATCCGGGAATCAGCCATTCCCTCAGCTTCTTTCGTTCCACAGATTGTCCCTCCTACCTTATTGGAACAGTTTGTTTTACTATACCACAAACACGGTGGATTAACAGCCTAAAATGCAAAGTTTACAAACCCTTCACAAACAAAAAGCGGAGGCAGCAGCGCCTCCGTTTTGTTTTACAGCAGGATACAGATCATGCCGCCATTTCCTTCGTTGATGATTTTGGATAACGTCTCCTGTACTTTATCCTGCGCATCCGCAGGCATTCGCATCAGCTTGTTGGCAAGTCCTTCCCTCACCAGTTCATGGAGCGATTTGCCGAAAAAGTTGGTATTCCAGATGCTTTGCGGATCATTTTTGAATTCTTCCAGCAGATATTTCACCAGTTCTTCAGATTGTTTTTCCGTGCCCACAACAGGTGAAACTTCCGTTTCGATATCCACACGAATCATATGCAGCGAAGGCGCATTTGCTTTGAGGCGCACTCCGAAACGGCTTCCCTGCTGAACAATTTCGGGCTCCTGAAGCGTAAGCTCGCTCATGCTCGGCGTAACCAGTCCGTAACCTGTTTCGCGCACGCTGTGAAGCGCCTCCGCCACACGGTCGTATTCCGTTTTGGCTGCTACAAGCTCCTTCATCAGCTGCAAAAGATGCGCATCTCCCCGAATTTCCGTGCCGCATTCTTCCCCAAGAATTCGGTTGAAAAGACCTTCCTTCAGCGGAAGCTGACAGCGCAGCCTTCCCTGTCCCAAGTCAATGCCATCCAGCTGGATACCGTCCGTATACGGCGATTGCGAAAACGCCTGCGTAAATTCAGGATGGTCGCTCATACGCGCTACTTTTTCCGCTCCGCTCCTTACGCCTTCCAGCACGTGTTTGACAAGCCAGTGATTTTCATCCAGCGCATTCAGCCAGCCCGGTACGCTTACGCGAATCTCCCGCAAAGGAAACTGAAACAGCAGCTGTTCAAATACATCCAGAATATCCGACAGTTCCAATTCTCTTGCATTCACAGGCACCACCGGCACTTGATAACGCTCGCTCAGTTTTCGGCTGAGCGTCTGCGCCTCCCTGCCTTCGGGAGCACGAGAGTTCAACACCACCACAAACGGTTTGCCCAGTTCGCGCAGTTCACGGATCACGCGTTCTTCCGCAGCGGCATACGCTTCGCGCGGGATATCTGCGATGGTTCCGTCGGTAGTGACCACAAGCCCGATCGTTGCATGGTCTGCGATCACTTTGCGGGTACCGATTTCCGCTGCCTGCTCAAACGGGATGTCATGATCAAACCATGGTGTATGCACCATGCGTGAACGGCCCTGTTCTTCCATTCCCAGCGCGCCGTCAACAAGATAACCCACACTGTCAACCATCCGCACGCGGATAGCCGTTTGCTCATCAAGCGTAACGCTTACAGCCTCGCCCGGCACAAACTGCGGCTGCGTGGTGGTAATGGTACGCCCGCTGCCGCTCAATGGCAGCTCGTCTGCAATGCGTGCCCGGCGCGGGCCTTCCTCCATGCTGTCCAGCACCAGTTTTTCCATCATACGTGCAATGAGCGTGCTTTTGCCCGTACGGCACGGCCCGACAACGCCTATATACACGTCGCCTTCCGTGCGCTCGGCGATATCCCGATAAAGATCAAACGTTCCTTCCATTCAAGAGAAACCTCCTTGCATAACGCTTGTCAAACCTTATGCGCGCCTGCTGCTGCGTATGTTTGCAGCGAAAGTACAAAAAAGGAATGAAAAAAAACTTTATTTGCGTTATACTATAGTAGGACAGTTATACCTTTCAAGGAGGAGCCCTGATGAGCATGCCTATCGAAGTCGCTCAGGCGGCAGATGCCCTTTTGGAGGCACTGCGCCAGACCGACACCTTTCAAACCTATGAATCCCTCAAACAGAGCGTAATGGCGGATGAAGTCAACCGCCGCCTGCTGGAACGCTTTATGCGCGTACAAAGCGCTTTGCAGATGGCAGCCGTAGCCGGAAGCGAACCCCGTGAAGAAGATACGGCTGAATTTGAAAAACTGAGCGCTCTTTTGTATCAAAGCCCCGAAGTTACAGATTTTCTGCTTGCACAGATGCGCGTGCAGCAGCTTGTGGCGCAGACCATGTCCCGCATCACAGGCGAAGCGGGCATCAGCATCGACATTCGCGAAGCATAAGGAGGAACAACATGCGGCAGCATAACGACCGCAACAAGGATTATGACCACGAATCCCTGCGCGATGAGCGCGAGTACGGCTTTTACTGGTACAGCGGTTTATGGGGCATTTTGCGGCCCGTACTCATTCTGCTGACTTCTCTGCTCATTGTTTTCGGCATTGCATCGGCTGTCTATCAGGCTGTGGATGATGCGTTTCTGAGCCCCGTTGACCCTGAAGACCAAACCCAAATCGCCTTTTCCGTTGCCAGCGGCAACAGCCTTACCCGCGTTGCCAACAATCTGGAAAACCAGAACCTGATCAAAAGCAGTACTTTCTTCAAATACTACTGCGACTTTGCAGGCCTTGGTCAGAAAATTCAGGCAGGCGATTACCTGATCACGCGCAGCATGAATGTTTTTGAAATCGCAGACCTGCTGACCACGGGCGACGGCAATCCCCTTACGATGGATATCACCATCATCCCCGGCGATACGGTTGAAGAAGTGGCGGAATATCTTAAGGGGCTTGGCGTGTTTGCGGATACCGAAGAATTCTTAAGCATTTGCCGCACCGGCGAAGGCGTGACCGACTACTATTATGTGGACGAGCTCATGCACAGCGGCACGACCAACGGACGCAAATATCTGCTGGAAGGCTACCTAGCTCCCAACACGTACGAAATCTACACCAACGCTACACCGCTGAGCATCATCCGCAAACTGCTGACGCAGACGGACAAGGTGTTCATTTCCGACTGGCAGACCCGCGCCGACGAACTGGATATGACCATGGATGAAGTGCTGATTCTTGCCTCCATGATCGAAAAGGAAGCCAAGAAATCCGACTTTGCCAAGGTTTCGGCTGTATTCCACAACCGCCTCAGGAAGAACATGAAGCTCGAGAGCGACCCCACCATCCATTATGTAACAGGCGAACGCCGCATGAGTCTGCGTTCCAGCGACCTTGCGGTGGATTCTCCCTACAACACCTATCGCGTGAGCGGTCTGCCCGCGGGCGCTATCTGCAATCCTTCCCCTGAGGCGATCAATGCCGCGCTTTATCCCGATGAAAGCTACGTTGCGGAGGAATACCTCTTCTTCTGCAGCAAAGACCCCGATACAGGCGAACTCCACTTCAGCCGCACCCTCGAAGAGCATGAACGCGCAGCAGCCATCTACGCTCCCCTGTGGCAGGCTTACGACGAAGAACGAGGAATGTAAAATGAACAAGCAAAAGATGGAACTTCTTGCCCCTGTAGGCGGCATGGAACAATTGCGCGCCGCTGTACGTTTCGGCGCGGATGCCGTATACGGCGGCATGAAAAGCTACGGTCTGCGCGCTTTCGCAGGCAATTTTGACCCTCAGCAGCTGCGTGAAGCAGTAGCATACGCTCACGAAAACGGCGTCAAATTCTATGTGACCATGAACATTCTGCCCACAGATGCCGATATGGA
>JAZKYW010000209.1:0-4177 GCA_045612325.1 Candidatus Limiplasma sp.
GCATGCGCGTTTCTCAGGAGACCATGCGTTCTGTACTGGATGTGGACAAGCCCGATCAGCTGGCGGATGTGATCGCAGCCAATGTTCTTACTCGCTTGGAAGACCGTCAGGCCATTCTTGAAAAGCTGAAGGCAAAAGACCGTCTGGAAGCTCTGTGTACCATTCTGCTTCGCGAGACGGAACTTGCCGATGTTGAAAAGCAGGTTCAGGCACGCATCAAGCGACAGATCGAGAAAAACCAGAAGGATTATTATCTTCGCGAACAGATCAAAGCCATCCAGACCGAACTTGGCGATAAGGAAGCTACGGATGTAGAAGACCTGCGCGAGCGTCTGGCGAAAACGCCTCTGAATGACGAAGCACGCGAAAAAGCAGAAAAAGAGCTGGAGCGCCTCAGCCGTATGGCTCCCGGCACGCCTGAAATCGGCGTCAGCCGTACGTATGTCGAGTGGATCCTTGATATGCCTTGGGGCAAAATGACCACCGATAACCTTGATCTGAAGAGAGCAAGAAAGATTCTTGAAGAGGATCATTACGGCCTTGAACTTGTCAAGGAACGTATCATTGAGTATCTTGCCGTTCTTCGTATGAAGAAGGACATGAAGGGCCCCATCCTGTGCTTCGCAGGCCCTCCCGGCGTAGGCAAAACGTCCATTGTGCGCGGCATTGCCAAGGCGGTCGGTCGTAAGTTCGTGCAGATGTCTCTGGGCGGCGTTCGTGACGAAGCCGAGATCCGAGGCCATCGGCGCACTTATGTAGGCGCTATCCCCGGTCGTATCATTTCCGGCATCAAGCAGGCGGGTACGATGAATCCTGTTTTCCTGTTTGACGAAATCGACAAGATGAGTAGCGATTTCCGCGGAGATCCCGCATCAGCCATGCTGGAAGTGCTGGATGCCGAGCAGAACGATGCCTTCCGCGATCATTACATGGAACTGCCCTTCGACCTGAGCCATGTGATGTTTATCACCACCGCCAACAATATTGAGTCCATCCCCGCGGCGCTGCTTGACCGTCTTGAGATTATCGAGGTGCCCAGCTATACCGATGAGGAAAAGCTCAAAATCGCCCGTAAGCATCTGCTGCCCAAGCAGATCGAGGCGCACGGTCTGCAGCCCAAGAGCGTCAAGGTCAACGATAAGGTTATGAAAACGCTTATCGAAGGCTACACCCGCGAGGCCGGTGTGCGTACGCTTGAGCGTACGGTTGCGCGTGTAGTTCGCAAGGCGACGGTTGAAATGCTGGACGAAAAGACTGAATCGGTCAACGTTACGCCCGAAAAGCTTAACAAATACCTTGGTGCGGTGCGCTTTACGCGTGAATCCCTTGAAAAGGACAATCGTATCGGTGTTGTGAACGGCCTTGCCTATACCACTGTTGGCGGTGAAATGCTTCAGGTGGAATGCACGGTCATGCAGGGCGGCGGCGCCTTGCAGCTGACGGGTAAGCTTGGCGATGTGATGCAGGAAAGCGCAAAGGCAGCTTTGAGCTGGGTTCGCGCGCATGCTGACGGATGGGGGATTCCTGCCGAATTCTTCAAACAGCATGATATCCATATCCACGTTCCCGAAGGTGCTGTTCCCAAGGATGGCCCGAGCGCAGGCGTTACGCTGATCACTGCGCTGGTAAGCGCGCTCACGTCCATTCCGGTAAAGCAGAGCGTAGCCATGACGGGTGAAATCACCCTTCGCGGCCGTGTACTGCCCATTGGCGGCTTGAAGGAGAAGCTGATGGCTGCTTACCGTGCAGGCGTGAAAACCGTGCTGATTCCTCGCGAGAACGTAAAGGATCTTGAAGATGTGGATGAGGCAATCCTCAAACGCATCGAGATCAAGCCTGTACAGGACGTTACCGAAGTGATCAAAATCGCGCTCGTTTGCGAGCCGCCGATGGTCGCTGATACACAAATCGACAGCAGCACACTGCCTGTTCATCAGAACGGTTCTGTGAATGCATACAGAGGTTCTTAATGATGGAAATCAAAAACGCATCGTTCGTTACCAGCCTGGCACAGTATCACGAGAATGAGCCCATTCGTCTGCCTCAGCTTGCAGTTGTTGGCAAGAGTAATGTTGGCAAAAGTTCCTTGATCAACTCGCTGTGCAATCGCCGCAAACTGTGCAAAACCAGCGCTACGCCCGGTAAAACTCGTCTGATCAACGTTTTTCTGATCAACGATGAGTTCCACCTTGTCGATTTGCCCGGTTATGGCTTTGCTAAGGTAGACAAGAAGGAAAAGGAACGCTGGGGCGCAATGATGGATCATTACTTCCAGGACAGCACCTTGCTTATGCATGTGCTGCTTCTGGTGGATATCCGTCATGATCCTACGCAGGACGATATCGCTATGGCGCAGTATTTCCGCCAGATGGATATTCCCTTTACTGTGGTTGCAACAAAGGCGGATAAAATCAGCCGCGGTGCTCGCATGAAGCAGCTCGCTCCGATTTGCCGCCAGTTGCTTGTTCAGCCGTGGGAAGTGATCGTATCCTCCAGCGAGGACAATACCGGCCGCGATAAGCTGCTGGAACTGATCGATGCTGTACTGAACGAGGAAGCAGAAGCCGAGGAAATGCAGCCCGACAGCGCTGAAGAATAATTGCAAAGCCGCCTGTATCTGTGACTGGCAGATGCAAGGCGGCTTTTGCGGATTTGTCGTGTATTTCCTTATAGAGATTCCTGTTTCAAAACAGACGGAGTGGCGGTGGGTATGTTGAAGACGAAAGATATGAGGCGTTCGGAATGGAAACGAATTACCGAACGTGAATATATTTCTGATACTTGTTCTTTTAACGGCAAAAGCGGCATAGCGTCTGTTTTACTGATTCGTAAGGTAACCGAACCGCTTGTGCTTCATTACGAAAGCGGTGATATCACCATTGCAAATGAAGGGGATACATGGCTTCAAATCGCATTGGAGGGTTCTTACCTTTGGATGACTGCCATGTATGACAGCAATGATGAACTGATTCAGATTTATTTTGACCTAACTGCCGGCAATCATCTTGAGAATCCTGACAATCCAACGTTCGAGGATGCGTTTCTGGATGTTGTGATGGAAGCAGATGGAAAACTGCATGTTCTTGACCGTGAAGAGCTTGAACAGGCGGTTGTAAAAGACGTGATTTCTGTTTCGCTCTATCAAACCGTACTTGAAACTTGCGATAAGCTTTGCAATTATCTGCAAAACGAACGGGAAACGTTTCTTGCTTTTTGCAAGGAACAGCTTATCAGGCTCAAATACCAGCCTGATACAAAGAAAAACGCCTCCGTGTAAACGGAGGCTTTTTTATGCGAAGTCATCAACCGACAACTTCGTAGCCCTGGTCTTCAACCGTCTTTTTCAGTACTTCATCAGCAATGGGAGCGTTCAAGGTAACGATGGCGGTGCCGCTTTCGTGGCTTACAATTGCTTCGTCAACTTCGGGCAGCGCTTCCAGTACTTTCTTTACTCGACCGGAGCAATGGGGACACATCATGCCGTTGATTTTCATCGTCTTTTCCATAGGTTTGACCTCCTTTTGTTTTTTGATTTTTCTATCCTTTTTTGCGCTGTAAAGATCAAACAAATTCAATCGAAGCGCGTTGGATACCACACAGAAACTGGAAAGGCTCATGGCTGCTGCGCCAAACATGGGATTAAGCTTCCAGCCAAATAGCGCAATGAAAGCGCCTGCTGCAAGGGGAATACCGACGGTGTTGTAGATAAACGCCCAAAACAGATTCTCGTGAATGTTCTTCAGCGTGGCTCTGCTAAGGCGGATTGCTGCGGGTACATCTGTGAGTTTGCTGTTCATCAGTACGATATCAGCGGCGTCGATGGCGATGTCGGTACCTGCGCCAATGGCAATGCCGATATCCGCACGGGTCAGGGCGGGGGCATCGTTGATTCCATCGCCAACCATGGCTGTTTTGCCTTTGCGTTTCAGCTTTTGAATCACAGCATCTTTGCCATCGGGAAGAACGCCTGCGATCACTTCATCAACGCCTGCCGTTTTACCCACTGCTTTGGCGGTGCGCTCGTTATCTCCTGTAAGCATGACCACATGAATGCCCATGTATTGCAGCTGTTTTACGGCTTCAGCGCTTTCGGGTTTGATTTCATCGGCAACGGCAATGATGCCGACCAATTCGTGTTCGCGAGTGAAGAGCATGGGCGTTTTTCCCTGTTCCGCCA
>JAZKYW010000210.1:0-3781 GCA_045612325.1 Candidatus Limiplasma sp.
TAGGAATCCCATGGGCCTGCCCGCGCTGCGCGCGGGCAGGGAGGGTAATATTACATATCTTTTCTAATTAAATGGAGGGGTTATGGAAGGGGTTAAAATGATCAGCCCTGAGAAAGGTTTTGTTGCCGCTGTCAGAGCCTCGGCAGCGATCCAGTTAGGCACGCAGCTGCTGTTGTGGATCTTTTTTGATGGGTATGACCGCACGGAGCAAACCATCTGGCAGGCGGTTTTGATGCTGCTGTTGCCGCTGTTGGCAAACTGGGCTTTGTGGCGGTGGGCATCCGTGGCGCACGAATGGACGAAGTGGGTGCTTTTGCCGCTGATTTTCTGTTTTGCGCTGGATGCGGCCTTGATGGCGGCCGTGCTTGCGGGATTCATCCGCCAGCTCATTCCCACCTACCCTGCGTGGCTCGGCGTTGTGCTGCCCATGCTGTTTTGTTTTGCCGCCGCGCTCTTTGCTCGTGAGCGGGGCGTATGCTACGGCTCACTTTTGCTCATTGTGCCGCTGGTGGTTTTGGTGCTGCTTGGCACGGTTTTTCTGCGTGCCAGCACGCGGGCTGACCGTTTATGGCCCATACTGGGGGATGGCCCGGCATCCACCGCAAAAGCTGCGCTTTCGGGCGCGGGCGCGGTGTGGGGCGCGGCGCTGCTGTTTGTGAATCAAAGTGGCGAAAAGGACCGCAAAGGGAGCATTTGGTGGTGCATCCTGCCATGGATGTTATGCGCCGTATGCGCATTGTGGTTCGGTTTTCTCAGGCCGTGGAGCGCGGGGGATGAATTGCCCATCGGAGAGACGATGATGGGCCTTGCCCGTCATGCGCACAGCGTTATTCTATATGAAGCAACGGGTATTATGTGGATGCTGCTCGTGCCCGCTTCGCTGGCGGGATGCCTGTCTTCATCGGGGCAAATCATCCGCCGTGCTTTTCCGCGCATGCCTGTATGGCTGACGCTTTTGCCTGTTTCTTTGGCGGCGGCAGTCTTCTGCCTTGTGTGTGACGAGCCGCTCGCCGTGCTGAGCACCGTGCTTGCGTGGCGCTGGGTCATCAGCGCGGCATGCGGTTTGACGCTCTTGCTTTTTGGCAGGAGGTGTGCATGAAAAAGCTGTTTCTTCTATTAGTAATGTGTTTTTCGCTGAGCGCATGCAGCCTTGTCACCATGGAAAGGCAAATCTACCCCATCTGCATGAGCATCGACCAAGTGGACAGCGGCGAATATCTGCTTGGGCTGCAGGCGCCGCGCGCCAGCAACAGCGAGCCTGCGGAGTACGATATCATCTCGGCAAGCGGCGCGACCCTGCAGGACGCCCTGCGCACCCTCAGCGCATCCACCCCCTACCCGCTCAACTTCAGCCAGATACGGCTGTGCATCATCGGGCAGGGGCTTGCCTCCGATGCGCCTCTCAGGCCGCTTCTGCGCTTGCTGATGGAGCAGCCCACCATGCGCCCCACCGCCTGCGTATCCATTGCCCTTGGCTCCGCCATGGAGGTGCTTCAAAACCAGAAGCCCGACTTTGGCAATCGGCTGAGTACGCATCTGAATCTTCTGTTTGAGCGCATGCAGCAGGAGCATCTGCTGCCCGAAAGCACCCTTGCCTGGTGCGTGCGCGAGTTATCCGACGACCGCTGCGACCTGCTCATCAGCCTTTGCGCCGTAAACGAAAAGAACAAACAACCGTCCGAGCAAAGCGGTCAAAAGGAGGAAGCCTCCCCCGCCGTTGCCCTCGGCGAGCCATGGAGCGAGGAGCTTTTGCCGCGGGATATCATCGCGGGAAAAATCGACCACACCAGCCCTAATCCCGTGGAATTTCTGGGCGCGGCATGCGTAAGCCGCGGCAAGGTGGTGGGGATTCTGACGGCGGATGAAACACAGCTGTGCCTGCAGCTGGCGGATGATGCAAAGCTTCAGGTAGTGACCGATGGAGACAGAATGCAATTGCAATTCATATTGAAAAAGGAAAGTCCCCTCGCCCGGGATGCAGGGCGCATCCTTCAGCTGATGCAGAAACTGCAATCGCTGCAAAGCGACCCGCTGCTGTTTGGCGGCGTTTGTGCCATGCACTTTTCCACCAATGAAGCGTGGCGCGCGTTTGATTTTCGCAGCCGCTATCCTCATGCGGAGGTGGCGGTGAAGGTGAAGTAAGGGGTTATTTCCCTTGCTTGACACCCTCCTTTCCTGCATGCTACAATCAAAACACCTGAGAGCAAACGGAGCTGAAACGATGCTGCGCGCATCCTGCGGCTCCTTTTGTGTTATCCACATTTTCTGTCCATCCCGAGGAATACCGTTATGCAATTATCCATCCGCAATCTTTCCTTTATGTATGAGGGCAGCTACGAGCCCGTTTTTGAAAACCTGAACATCAATCTGGATACCCGATGGAAGCTGGGACTCATCGGCCGAAACGGCAGGGGCAAGACGACGCTTCTGCAATTGATGCTTGGCAAATACGCCTATCAGGGCGCCATCGACAATCCGCTCACGCCTGTGTATTTTCCCTTTGAGGTGGATGACCCCACGCAGCTGACCCTGTTTGTGATGCAAGCCGCCGCGCCCGATGCGGAGGATTGGCAGCTGATGCGCGAGATCAACCTGCTGAAGGTGACGGAGGACGCCCTCTACCGCCCCTTCGATACCTTAAGCAAGGGCGAGCAGACCAAGGTGCTGCTGTGCGCGTTGTTTGCGCGTGAGGACAGCTATCCCCTCATTGATGAGCCCACCAACCATCTGGACGCGCACGGGCGCGAACTGGTGGCGGATTACCTGCGCAGCAAGGATGGCTTTCTGCTGGTCAGCCACGACCGCGCCTTCCTGAACCGCTGCATCGACCATGTGTTTTCCCTCAATAAATCCGATGCATGGGTCATGCAGGGCGATTACGACACATGGGAAAAACGCCTCAACGACCAGAATGCCTATGAGCAGGCGCGCAACGAGGACCTCAAAAAAGATATCAGCCGCATGACCGAAAGCGCGCGCCGCACGGCGGCATGGTCGGAGAAGGTGGAAAAAGGCAAATTCCACGTAGCCGCCAGCGAAGCCGCCATGGTGGACCGCGGATATGTGGGCGCACGCGCCGCCGCCATGATGAAAAAATCCGTCAATACGCTGAAGCGCCGCGAGCGTGCCATCGAAGAAAAGAAAAGCCTGCTCAAAAACGTGGAGCAGGTGGGCGAATTGAAACTCACCGTGCTCGAGCACCCCAAAAAGACCCTCATCACCGTGCAAAACGGCAGGGTGAGCTATGACGGGCGCACGGTTTGCGAAAACATCCAATTTGAAATCCGTCAGGGCGACCGCGTTGCGCTCACGGGCGCAAACGGCGCGGGCAAATCCAGCATCCTGCGTACGCTGTGCGGCTTGGGCAATGCGCTTACGGGCGATGTGCGCATCGCCACGGGGCTTACCATCAGCTATGTGCCGCAGGAGACCGACAGCCTGCGCGGACAGATGCGCGAGTATATCCAAAACCGCGGACTGGATGAAACGCTGTTCAAAGCCATCCTGCGCAATATGGATTTTGAGCGCGAAGCCTTCGACCGCGACCTGTCCACCCTGTCCCAGGGCCAAAAGAAAAAAATCCTGCTGGCAGGCAGCCTGTGTATACCGGCTCACCTCTACGTGTGGGATGAACCCCTCAACTACATCGATGTTTTAAGCCGCGTGCAGGTGGAGACCCTCATCACCCAATTCCATCCCACCCTGCTATTGGTAGAGCACGACAAAGTCTTCTTAGACCAAATCTGCACAAGAGACCCCATACAATTGTAAACAAGCGAGC
>JAZKYW010000211.1:0-7596 GCA_045612325.1 Candidatus Limiplasma sp.
TGCGGCGGCAACTATGCTGCCTCCAACCGCGCCGGTGAGCGCGCTGCCCGCAAGGGCTACAGCCAGGTGCTGTGGCTGGACGGCGTACACCGCAAGTACATCGAAGAAGTCGGCGCCATGAACGTTATGTTCAAGATCAACGGCGAGATCGTTACCCCCGAACTGAGCGGCTCCATCCTGCCCGGTGTTACCCGCCGCAGCTGCATCGAAGTGCTCAAGTCCAAGGGCTACAAGGTTTCCGAGCGTCTGCTGAGCATTGACGAGTTGGCTGAGGCCCTCGAAAACGGCACGCTGGAAGAAGCCTGGGGCTGCGGCACCGCTGCTGTTGTATCCCCCATCGGCAAGCTTGCCTACAAGGATAAGGAATACATCGTTTCCGGCGGCAACATCGGCGAAGTGACCCAGATGCTGTACGATACCCTCACCGGCATCCAGTGGAGCAAGATCGAAGATACCTTCGGCTGGATCGTTCCCGTCTGCTAAAAAACAAACTATTGACCTTTGGCTTATTCCGTTTTATGATAACGGTAGAGCAAAACGGTCTCCAAAGCGCGATCCGTTTGAACGGACCGCGCTTTTTTGTACCGCACACTTCAGGAGGCACTATGGATCTGTTTGATATTCTGGGACCCGTTATGGTCGGCCCCAGTTCTTCCCACACGGCAGGCGCGGCGCGCATCGGCCTGATCACCAGACTTTTGCTGGGTACCGAGCCCACGCAGGCGCGCATTGGCCTGTATGGCTCCTTCCAGAAAACCTACAAAGGCCACGGCACCGACAAGGCACTTATCGGCGGTCTGCTTGGCATGAGCGTGGATGACGAACGTCTGCGCGAGAGCCTGCGCCATGCCGACGAAAAAGGCCTGCGCTATTCTTTCTACAATGCCGAGGCCCGTGACGCCCACCCCAACACCGTTATTATGGATGTTGACGGCGAGGACGGAAGGCACATCTGCGTACAGGCTGCATCCATAGGCGGCGGCGAGATCGAAGTGCAATCCATCAATGGCCTTGAAGCAGGCTTTAACGGTCACGAAAACACGCTTGTGATCACCCAGCGTGACGCCAAGGGTATGATCGCTCAAATCTCCAGCGTTCTTTCCGCAAGTTCGCTCAACATTGCGACCATGCGCGTTTTCCGCCGCTCTGCCGGCGGCGAAGCCATGGTGGTGATCGAACTGGACGGCGATGCTGACCAGACCATTATCGACTGTCTTTCCGCCATGCCCGGCATTTATCACGTGGCCTACGTTGCCGCACGCAGCAAGGGAGTGTAACCATGCAGACTTTTTCTGATTTTTTGAGAGATGCCGCCAAGTACGGCTCGCTTGGCAAAGCCGCTCTGCACTGGCAGGCCAAGCAGGAAGGCTGCGATGAATCCGTTTTGATCGCCCGCATGCATGACAGACTTTCCGTTATGCGCGAGAGCGCAAAGGCAGGTCTTTCCCCCACGCTGCGCAGCGTAAGCGGCATGGTGGGAGGACAGGCAGCCAAGATGGCTGTTCCCCAGCAAATCGACCGTTTCGGTCTGCTCGGCAAGGCAGGCGCTTATGCCATGTCCATCGCCGAATACAATGCCTGCATGGGCAAAATCGTTGCCGCGCCCACCGCGGGCAGCTGCGGCATCCTTCCCGGCGCTTTACTTGCCGTACAGGAGCAGGACGGTTTTACCGATGACGAACTGGTGCTTGCGCTGTTTACCGCCGCAGGCGTGGGCCGCATCATTGCCACACAGGCCACCATCAGCGGCGCTGAAGGCGGCTGTCAGGCAGAATGCGGCGCTGCCGCGGGCATGGCTGCAGCTGCGCTGGTACAGCTTTACGGCGGCACGCCCGATATGTGCGCCTCCGCCTGTGCTTTCTCCCTGATGAACATGCTCGGCCTCGTCTGCGACCCCGTACACGGACTGGTGGAAGTGCCCTGTGTATACCGCAATGTCGGCGGTGTTTCTCAGGCACTGAGCGCAGCACAGATGGCCCTCAGCGGTGTGCGCAGCCCCATCCCCTGCGATGAGGTCATCCTTGCCATGAAGGATGTCGGCGATGCACTTCCCGCTTCTCTGCGTGAAACTGGCGAAGGCGGATGCGCTGCCTGCCGAAGCGTTTGCTCCAGAAAATAATTTTGAAACAGGGACGATGCCCCATCGCATCGTCCCTGTTTTTATTCTGCACCAACGGCTGAAGAGACTTCCTGTCCTTGTCATCCCCTCCGCTGCATGATATACTTTTGCTAATGTCATTACAGGAGGAGTACCGTGAAGATTCGTAACATCGGCATCTTCGCTCATGTAGACGCAGGCAAGACCACCCTGTCCGAGCAGCTGCTTACCCATGCGGGCGTACTGCGCAAAGCGGGCAGTGTTGACCTTGGTACAACGCGTACGGATGATTTGCCCATTGAGCAAAAGCGCGGCATCTCCGTCAAGGCTACCTGTGTGCGCCTTACATGGAAAGGCACCGCCATCAACCTCATCGACACGCCCGGCCACGTTGATTTTTCCGCCGAGGTAGAGCGCTCCCTCTGGGCGCTGGATGCAGCCGTGCTTGTCATCTGCGGTGTGGAAGGCGTACAGCCGCAGACCGAAACGCTGTTTCACGCACTGAAGGAGCAGCGCATTCCTACCGTTATCTTTCTGAACAAGATGGACCGCGAAGGTGCAAACAAAGCAGCCGTGATGCAGCAGATTCGCCGTTTGCTTTCCCCCTCCGCTGTTTTTACGGATGATTTTGACGGCATGCTGGAAGCGCTCTGTGATTTGGATGAGCACCTGATGGAGCGGTACTTCAACGGTGACATCCCCGATCATAACGAACTGACTTCCATTCTTCGCACCTACGCGCAAAGCGGCATGGCTCATCCTGTATTGATTGGCTCTGCGCTGCGCGACCGCGGCATCGAGCCTTTGCTGGATGCGATCCTTGATTTTCTCCCCGAGCCTGCTTTCAATAACAAAGGTCTGTGCGGCGTTGTCTTTGCAGCCGCGCAGGATAAAGTGCTCGGGCGAGGCGTATGGGTACGCCTCTACAGCGGCAGCCTCGAAAACCGCACAGCTGTTGAGTTGCCCGCAGGTGTGGACCCCCTCACGGGCGAGCAAAAATGGGTGCAGCGAAAAATCACCCAAATCCGCAGCGTAGACGGAAGTGACGCAGGCACGCTCACAGCAGGCGAAATCGGCGTGATTTACGGCCTTGGTGATATCAAAATAGGACATGTACTGGGCGATGAAGAGCTTCTTCCCCGCCGTGTAGAACCGGGACATCTGCGCACACCGCTGATGACCGTACAGGCCATCCCCGATAAACCCGAGGATATGCCCGCGCTTCGCGCCGCATGTGATATCCTCTCGGGCGAAGACCCGCTGCTGGAAGCGCACTACGTACGCTCCCTCAACGAGCTTCACCTGCATGTGATGGGCACCATTCAGCTGGAAATACTGCAGGACCTTTTATCCACCCGTTTCGGATTGTCCGCGCATTTCACAAAGCCCGCTGTCATCTACCGTGAAACGCTTGCCAAACCCACCCATGGCTTTGTAGCTTATACCATGCCAAAACCCTGCTGGGCCATTCTGCGCTTTGAAATGGAGCCTGCCCCGCGCGGAAGCGGCATTACGTTTGCTTCTACCGTTCCCGAGCGTACCATACAGATGCGTTATCAGCATCAGGTGGAGCAGGCTTTGCCGCTGGCGCTTGCACAAGGCCGCCTCGGCTGGCAGGTGACGGATATCAAAATCACCCTTGTGGATGGCAGTGACCACATCTGGCATACCCATCCGCTTGATTTTATCGTAGCTACGCCCATGGGTATTCAGGACGGTCTTGCCCGCGGAGGCAGCGTGCTGCTGGAGCCCATCCTCTCCGTGCGATTCCTTTTGCCTGCCGAGTGCGTGGGCCGCGTCATCAGCGATGTCGCAGCCATGCGCGGCGAAGTGCTTGAGACCCTTACCGAAGATGAACGAGTTATCCTGACGGCAAAAATCCCCGTGGAAACCAGCATGGATTATGCCGCTGCGCTCGCATCACTCACCAGCGGACGCGGCTCCATGAGCGTCAGGCTTGACAGCTACCGCGAGTGTCCTTTGGAGCTGGGTGCAACCGCCAAACGCCGCGGCACAGACCCGCTGGATACCAGCCGCTATATCCTCGCAGCAAGAAGCGCCCTTGAAGGCGGCATCTTTGACATATAATCGGGAGGATACCCTATGTTCCATCTGCTTCTTTCGGTTATCTATCTTTCCTTTATCAGCCTTGGTTTGCCCGATGGGCTTCTGGGCTCTGCCTGGCCTGAAATGTATCCCGAACTTGGCGTGCCTGTTTCGTGGGCGGGTATCATATCGCTCATCATCGCGGGCGGTACCATCATTTCCAGTCTGCAGAGCGACCGGATCACCCTTCGCTTTGGACCGGGTATTGTTACGGCAGCCTCTGTTGCCGCAACGGCGCTCGCATTGCTTGGTTTTTCCGTCACGCACAACTTTTGGCTTTTGTGCCTGATGGCTGTGCCCTACGGCCTTGGCGCAGGAAGCGTGGACGCCTGCCTGAACAACTACGTTGCGCTGCACTACTCCAGCCGTCACATGAGCTGGCTGCACTGCATGTGGGGCGTGGGCGCATCCGCAGGGCCGTACATCATGGGCGCCGCGCTTACAGGCGGCTTTGGCTGGAACAGCGGTTACCGCTGGGTAGGCTTGATTCAAATCATACTTACGGTCCTCATACTGTTCAGCCTTCCCCTTTGGCAAAAGCGACCCGATATTCCCGCTGAAACGATCGGTGTAATTAAGCCAAAGCCCATTCCGCTGAAAAAAATCGTTGCGCTGCCCGGTGCGAAGGCAGTCATGATCGCCTTTTTCTGCTACTGCGCAGCCGAAACCACCACAGGTTTGTGGGCAAGCAGCTATCTGGTGCTTGCACGGGGCATTGACCCCAAAACCGCCGCGCGTTTCGGAAGCCTGTTTTATCTTGGCATCACGGTAGGACGCATGCTGTCGGGCTTCATTGCCAACCGTTTTCAGGATAAAACCATGATCCGCGTTGGACAGGCTGTGGTCCTGTTCGGCGCGCTATGCATGATGCTTCCCTTGGGCGATAAGCTTGCGCTGTGCGGTCTGGTCATCATCGGCTTTGGCTGTGCGCCTGTTTATCCCTGCATCATTCATTCCACGCCGTCACATTTCGGCCTGCAATACGCTCAGGCGCTGATCGGTGTGCAGATGGCAAGCGCTTACACTGGCTCTTGCCTGATGCCTCCCGTGTACGGTTTTCTAAGCGAACGCCTTACGCCTCACCTGCTCCCATGGTTTGTTTGCGCGATTTTCATTGTGATGATCTTCATGCACGAGCGATTGCTTAAAACAGTAGAATCCAACGGTCAATAAAGAAAGGAGATTCCCCCGCATGCGTCAATTCAGTGTCAACAGCCCGTTCCTCTACGGCGTGACCGCTTTGGTCATCGTCTATGTACTGGCTCAATCGGTATTCTTCCTTGTGCGCGCCGCACGCCGTGCCAAGGAACTGGGCATCAATACGCAGGTCATCCGCAAAACCATTCTCTCCAGCGCTCTGTTCACCATCGCGCCTGCTGCAGCCATTCTGCTAGGCGTGATCACACTTTCCAAGTTTCTTGGCCTGCCGCTGCCCTGGCTGCGCCTGAGCATCTTAGGTGCGCTCACCTACGAGCTGCCTGCTGCCAGCAGCACCGCCACCGCCATGAATCTGAGCCTCAGTTCCTCCATTACCGATCCCAAAGCGTACACCGCCATCGCATGGGTCATGACGCTTGGTATCATTCCCGGCATCTTTGTAGTGCTTTTCGGCCTTAAGAAGATGCAGTCCGGCATCGTATCCCTCAAATCCAAAGATCCCAAATGGGGCGAGATCTTCATGTCCGGCATGTTCCTTGGCATGATCAGCGCATTTGTCGGTATGTTGTTCTCCGATGTGCATCTCGGTCTGCCCGGCTTTATCCCGCTGGCCGTTGCGGGCGTATCTGCCGTTATCATGGCGGTGCTTGGCATTCTGATCAAGGTTTGCAAGATGAACTGGCTGGAGCAGTACGCGCTGCCCATTTCCATGCTGGGCGCCATGGCTGCTTCCATCCCGCTGACCGCGCTGATGGGCTGATAAGGAGGGCTGAACGATGAAGAAAAGCTATACTGAATCCGTACATTTCTATGGCCGCATCTGGGTGGCGTTGGGCATTTTCCTGATGCTGATGGTGCCTGTGGCTGCCTGTGTTTACTACGATGCATGGCCTCAGCTTACGCATGTGCTGAAGGGTCTGTTGGGCGTTGCTCCCATCTTCTGGACGGTAGGTATCATTGAGGTATTCACCTATGCCCCCATGCTTGGCACGGGCGGTACCTATCTGGGCTTTATCACCGGCAACCTCACCAGCCTCAAGGTGCCCGCTGCGCTCAATGCCATGCAGGCTGCCAATGTAGAAGCCACCAGCGAGGAAGGCGAGGTCATCTCCACCATCGCCATCGCTACTTCCGCCATTGTTACCACGCTGGTCATTGCGCTGGGCGTGCTGATGCTTGGCTATCTGCAGCCCATTCTGGAATCCCCCGTGCTGCAGCCCGCGTTTGATAACATCCTGCCCGCGCTGTTCGGCGGTCTGGGCGTTGTGTACATCTCCAAGAACTGGAAGATCGCCGTTGCGCCGCTCGTTTTCATGATCGCGCTGTTCATTTCCGTGCCTTCTCTGGCCAGCAGCGTTGGCGTACTCGTGCCCGTTGGCGCTCTGGTCGCTATCGGCGTCAGCCGTATCCTGTACAAAAAAGGTTTTTTGACTTCCGCTGAACGTCTTTGATTTGAGGAGGTACGCTCCATGCTCTGGGTCATTTTGGGTATCATTGCAGCATTCATCGATGTGCTGCTCATCCGTACGCTGAATTTCAAGCCCCTGCCCGAAGAAGCTGCCGATACAGCAGAAGAGGTATTTGACAAGGAAAAAGCTGTTGAACACCTGCAGGCGCTCATCCGCTGCAAAACCGTATCCTACCGCAACAAGGAACTGGAGGATGACGGTGAGTTTCAAAAGCTGGAGGCACTGCTTCCCACGCTGTATCCCCATGTATGTGAAAGCTGCGAGCTGGTCAAGCCCACCGACCGCAGCCTGCTGTTTTGCTGGAAGGGGCAGTCTTCCGCCGCTCCGGGTGTGCTGATGGCGCATTATGACGTTGTGCCTGTCAATGAAAAAGACTGGGAAAAGCCTGCCTTTGAGGGCATTATCGAAAACGGCGTCATGTGGGGCCGCGGCACCATCGATACCAAGGCCACCTTCAACGGCATTCTGGAAGCTGCCAACAATCTCATCGCGCAGGGCTTTGTGCCTGCCAACGACCTGTACCTGGCCTTTGGCGGCGATGAAGAGATTTCGGGGCAGGGTGCGCCCGCCATCGTACGCTGGTTTCAGGAGCATCAGATCACTCCTGCCTTTGTGCTTGACGAAGGCGGCGCGGTGGTTGAAAACGTTTTCCCCGGTGTAAAGGTACCCTGCGCTGTCATCGGCACGGGCGAAAAGGGCCCCATGGATGTAAAGTTCACGCTCAAAACCGCGGGCGGTCATTCCTCCACGCCTCCGCCTCACACG
>JAZKYW010000212.1:0-7443 GCA_045612325.1 Candidatus Limiplasma sp.
GTGGAAAGCAGCTACACGGGCCAGTATCTGAAACCCATGCTTGAGAAAAAATAAAACAATCCCCCGTTTCCATCGCTGTAAAGCTTGCAAGGAAATGGGGGATTGTTGTTTGTACGACCTTGCTCGCGTGAAACGCGGGCAAACCAGGGGTCAAGGGTTGACGGAGGGAAGCGTGTGCCCGGTGGGCACAACGCCGAAGGCGTTAGCGACCCGCAGGATATCAACCGAAACGAGCAGCGGCTACGGCAGTAGCCGCCGCGACGATTGAGGTTGCGGGGAAGCCCTTGCGGAGGGGTGCAGGGGAGGCAGCGCCGCCCCTGCTCAACCGTCGCTCAAAACGTAGCGGCAGAAGCGGAGAACTTCAAACCAGTCGTCGGAGTCAAAGGCGATGGTCTTTTCGCCGATGAGCTGCGCGCCGGGATACCAGCGCTTGCCGTTTGCCATGGCGTGCTTGATGAATTCGATTTCCATGCGGAAGTGAGCGGGCATGGGCACAGCGCATTCTGCGGCTTTGGAAACGGCCTGCGAAGCGGCGGCTTCGATGCGCTCAACGGCTTCCATGGGGTGGATGCTGGTCACGCTGCCGCCCCAGCCCTCGTTGACGGGCACGGTGGTGATGGAGGGAATGAGGGTTTTGGCAAAATCGCACAGGGCTTTATCGCCCGTGATGAGCGCGACAGGCACGCCGTAGTAGCCTGCGGTGTAGGTGTTGATGAGAAACTCGCTGCAGGGCATGCCGTTGAGCGTAACGCGGTTGTTGCGCAGATTCATGGTATGGCTGAGCGGATTGCCCGTGCTTGCGGCGCAGGAGTGGTAGCCTGTGAAGAACACAGCGGCATACTTCTCGCGGTCGATGCCGGTCATCATGCTCAGGGGCTCGCCCGACCAGCCGCGGTTGATGCGAATCTGCCGCGGAAGCGGCATGGGGTCGATGTTGCGGGCGGAATCGTGCGCATCCTGCACAAGCACTTCTTCCGCGCCTGCAGCCAACGCGCCGCGGCAGGCGGCGGCGACCTCGCGGGTCATCTGCTGCTGAAAGGGCGTGTAGTCAAAAGGCGTGGCGCGCTCGGTCTCGGGCCATGCGCAGATGCCGCAGGTGCCTTCGATATCGGCACTCAAAAAGATTTTCATGGCGCTGGTCATCCTTTCGTGAAATAGGAGCCGATTTGGGTGATGCCGTTTGCCAGGTCCTCGCGGTAAATGGGGGAGGCAGGGTCAAGGCTGTTGAGGGTAAAGCCGTCATCCCCGGCGCGGGCGGTGGAGTGGCAGTAGAGGTCATCGCCCAGATACACAGCCACATGCCCGGGGAAGAAGAGAAGGTCGCCCTTCTTGAGCTCGGCACGGCTGATCTCGTGAATGGGGAAGCCTTCCACGATGTCGGCGTCACGGTAGATGAGAATGCCGCAGAGCATGTACGTCATGGCAGCCAGACCCGAACAGTCGATCCCCATGGGCGTTTTGCCGCCCCAGCGGTAGTGCGTGCCTTCGTAGAGCATGGCGGCTTGGGCAAGGGCGCTGCGCAGCGTGTCTTCATCATCGGACAGGGGCGCGGTATAAAGGGGCGCAAGGATGCCTGCCATCACATAGCCCTTGCGTCCGTCCGCCAGCTGTACCTGCTGCCAGCCCTTTTCAGGCTCGCCGCATACGGCAAGTACGCAGCCGCGCACCAGCTGCGCAAGAATAACGCCCTGCACGCGCGGCTCGGAGAGCACATCGCAGCAGTTTTTGTTGCGCACCACCATCTTGGGCAGCTTGTCCCATGCAGCGGCGGCGTCATCGCCGAAGAGCAGGTCATCGGCACAGACGATGCCTTCGTAGCGGTAATGGGTGCGGATCTTTACCCAGCCGGGGGCAGGGGTATCCAGAATATCCACGAGCATGCCGTAGAGAACTTCATCCTCCAGGGTGCATTCGTAGGTGGGTTTGCCGTACAGGCCGCAAACAGCGGCGTTGACAATGGCTTTCATGCTGTGTATACCTCACAGAATATGGTGTTTTTGATGTTGGTAAAGAGTTCGACAGACAGGGTTCAAATCCTGCCATGGCAATGTACGGCTTGCGGCGCGTGCGGTTTTTTGGTAAACTGTTTTCAATGGCAAAATTGTATATTCGGAGGTCTTTTCAAATGAGTGAGATTTTGTTTCCCCGCACGGTCGTAGCGGGTGAGTCGCTTTCCCGTATGATCATCGGCACCAACTGGGTACTGGGCTGGAGCCACACCACCCCCGCAGCTGATCATCAGATCAAGCGCCGCTTTCCCGATGGCGAGAGCGCATGGCCGATGCTCAAGAATTTTCTGGATCACGGCGTGGATACCATCATGGGCCCGCTGCAGCAGGAAAAAGTGCTGCAGGAGGCCATCCGCGTGGCGCAGGATAAGAGCGGCAAAAAGATGATCGCCATCGATACGCCCGTCATCAATGTGGATGATAACGAGGCCGCCCGCCGCGAAGCGCGCGCCATCATCCGCCGCAGCCGTGAAGCAGGCGCAAAGTTCTGCCTCATCCACCATTCCAGCGCCGAGCAGCTGGTGAATAAGAACAAGCACCAGATCGTGCGCCTTGACGACTATACCGATATGATCCGTCAGGAAGGCATGATCCCCGGCCTTTCCGCGCACATGCCCGAGCTGATCACCTACAGCGATGAAAACGGCTACGATGTGGAAACCTATATCCAGATCTACAACTGCATGGGCTTTTTGATGCAGGTGGAGGTGGAAACGGTCAACACCATCATCCGCAACGCCAAAAAGCCCGTGATGACCATCAAACCCATGGCCGCAGGCCGCACCACGCCGTTTGTGGGCTTCAACTTTGTATGGAACACCCTGCGCGACTGCGATATGGTCACCGTCGGCTGCACCGACCCCGAGGAAGCGCTGGAGGATATCGAATACTCGCTGGCGGCCATTGAACGCCGCGCGCCCGAAATCGGCAGACGTTCCAGCCCCAACATGAAGCAGGATGCTTTCGGAGGCAAGTAATGTTTTATTCCGTATGCTTGAACGCGCTGTTTGGCGGCATGCCTGCTGAAGAGGCCGTCAAAAAGGTGCGCGAATGCGGCTTTGACGCATGTGAGATTTGGGGCTGGTGGGATTTGAACATCCCCGCCCTGCGTGCCGCGCTTGATGAGCATCAGGTGCGCCTGACGGCCCTGTGCACGCGCTATGTGCCGCTCAATGTGCCCGAGCGCCGACAGGAATACCTTGACGGCCTTGCCCAAACGCTTGAAACGGCGCGGACGCTCGGCGCCCGCACCATCATTACGCAGGTGGGGCAGGAGGTGCAGGGCGTGTCCCGCGAAGAGCAGGGGCAGAGCATCATCGACGGGCTGAAAGCCTGCGTGCCGCTTCTGGAGGAGGTGGGCGCGGTGCTGGTCATCGAGCCGCTCAATACCCGCTACGACCATCCCGGGTATTTTCTTTCCCGTGCGATGGAGGCGTTCACCATCGTGCGTGCGGTGGGCAGTCCGCATGTGAAGGTACTGTTTGATGTGTATCATCAGCAAATCACCGAAGGCAACCTCATTCCCAACCTGTGGGGAAATGTGGGACTGGTGGGGCATGTGCACATCGCGGGTCATCCCGGCAGGCACGAGCCGTACGGCGATAACGAAATCTGCTATCCCGCCGTGCTGCGCGCTTTGGAGGCGGACGGCTACAAAGGCGCGGTGGGACTGGAGTACTTCCCCCTCGGGGATGCAAAGGAAAGCCTGAAAAAACTGACGGAGGAAATACCGCTGTGAAAGGGTTTGTATCGGTATCGCATGCGGTGCCCGATGTGATTTTGGAAATACGATATCATTCCACCTTCAACTTTGTGGGGGAGCGGGTGGATGGCTACGATGAGCCGCTTGCCCTGCTCACCTGCGAGGCTGCGGAGGCGCTGCGCAAGGCAAGCGACGCCGCTGTGGCAGCGGGATACAGGCTCAAGGTGTACGATGCATTCCGTCCTCAGCGGGCGGTGGACCATTTTGTACGCTGGGCGGAGGATGTAAACGACATCCGCATGAAGCCGTACTTCTACCCTGAGGTGGATAAGTCCCGCCTGTTTGATGAGGGCTACATTGCCAGATGCTCGGGTCACAGCCGCGGCAGCACCGTGGACGTAACGCTGGTGGATATGATGACAGGCACCGACCTTGACATGGGCGGCGCGTTTGATTACTTTGGCAGAAAGTCGCATCCCGACTGTACCGAAGGGCTGACCAAAGAGCAGTTTGATAACCGCATGAAACTGCAGAAAATCATGCTGGACAGTGGCTTCCGCCCGCTGGATACCGAATGGTGGCACTTCACGCTCAACAACGAGCCCTATCCCGATACGTATTTCGACTTTGCCGTTGCAATGGCGGAGGCGGAGGGGTAATTCCAAACCGATCGATCAAAAAGAGGCTTCCCTTTCATAGGGAAGCCTTTTTTGTTATTCATCCTTTTTGTATTCCAGAATATCGCCCGGCTGGCAATCCAGCGCTTCGCAGATGGCCTCCAGCGTGGAAAAACGCACGGCGCTCACCTTGCCTGTTTTGATTTTGGAAAGATTGACATTGGCAATGCCTACTTTGGCAGCCAGCTCGTTGAGCGACATCTTCCTGTCCGCCATAACGCGGTCAAGCCTGAGAATGATGGGCATTTGCGCATTCCTCCTTACAGGGTCTCATCGCTCTGCTGCTGCAGCACTTCGCCGTAGCGGAAGATGCAGGAGAGCATGTACCAGATGAGCGCCAGCACCACAAAGGTAAGGTCCATCTTTACATCCAGCGTGACATGGGTGATGTGCTCGTTCAGAAACAGATTTCCCAAATCGTGCCTGCTGTAGAGCAGCGCGGTGCATACGGCGGTAAGTACCTGACTCAGCGCGCCGCCCGCAAGGGTGAGCCAGCACAGCTTGCGCAGGTTGGCGGATACGGAAGTGTCAAAGGGCTGACCTTCCTTCATGGGGGCAAGGATGCGGCAGATGATGCGGATGATAATGTAGCCAAAAATCAGAATCACCAGCGCGGGAAGCATTTCGCACAGGAAAACCGAGCGCACGACCTCCGTGCTGCTGTCGGCAAGGGCAAAGGTGAACTGCCCCAGTGTGAGGCCTGTAAAATCAACGGCGGAAGCGTTGCCGAAGGCATACAGCAGCACAGCGGCAATGACGATGGCGACGCCGCTGACGATGCAGCAAACGGAAGCAATTTTGGCAAGGGTATAAAGAACACGGGCGGCAGCGGTCAGCTTTTTCATGCGGTGGATAACCTCCTTCGGTGTTTCGATGGCTGTATGATAGCATACCAAAAATATGTTTGTCAACTAAAAATTAATGTTAAACATTAAAAACTTTATGCGAAGCATTTCTTGAACGTTCTGCATCCTCAAACGGCGTTCTGTTCATTTCCTGCATTTTCGGCTGCAGAACGTTGATACAATCCAAATACATCTGTATACTTGGATACAACGACCGAGGCGGGCTTGCCCGCTGTTATTTTTCTTTTATCGGAGGTTTACGGTATGAATGTAACGCAGAAGATCCTCTCTGCGCACCTTGTTTCGGGCGAAATGATCCCCGGCAGCGAAATTGCCATCCGCATCGATCAGACCCTCACGCAGGATTCCACGGGCACCATGGCCTATCTGCAGTTTGAAGCCATGGGCATCCCGCGCGTCAAAACGGAAAAGAGCATCGCCTATATCGATCACAACACCCTGCAAACCGGCTTTGAAAACGCGGACGACCACAAGTATATCGCCACCGTTACCCGCAAGCACGGCGTGTACCTTTCCAAGCCCGGCAACGGCATCTGTCATCAGGTGCAGCTGGAGCGCATCGGCAAGCCGGGCAAAACGCTGCTTGGCTCTGACAGCCACACCCCCACGGGCGGCGCGCTGGGCATGATCGCCATCGGCGCAGGCGGCCTTGACGTGGCGGTAGCCATGGGCGGCGGCGAGTACTACCTCAGCTGCCCCAGCGTGGTCAACGTGCACCTGACGGGTCAGCTACAGCGCGGCGTGGCTGCCAAGGACGTCATCCTTGAACTGCTGCGCCTGCTCAGCGTAAAGGGCGGCGTTGGCAAGGTGATGGAATACACCGGCCCCGGCGTTAAGACCCTGTCCATCCCCGAGCGCGCCACCATCACCAACATGGGCGCTGAACTGGGCGCCACCACCTCTGTGTTCCCTTCCGATGAGATCACTGCCGCTTTCCTCAAGGCGCAGGGCCGCGAAGAGGATTTCATTCCCCTTGCCGCCGATGAGGACGCCGTATACGAAGAAACGGTCGAGATCGACCTGTCCAAGCTTGTGCCCATGGTCGCCCTGCCGCACATGCCCGATAACGTGAAAACCGTTGAAGAAGCCGGTCAGATCAAAGTGGATCAGGTGTGCATCGGCTCCTGCACCAACTCCAGCTACCTTGATATGATGCGCGTAGCCGCCATCCTCAAGGGCAAGACCGTGCATCCCGACGTATCCCTCGTCATCGCGCCCGGCAGCCGTCAGGTGCTCAGCATGCTCAGCGCCAACGGCGCCCTGCACGACATGATCGAAGCAGGCGCGCGCATCTGCGAGACCGCCTGCGGCTTCTGCATCGGCATGGGTCAGAGCCCCAGCACCAACGCCGTGAGCGTACGCACCAACAACCGCAATTTCTTTGGCCGCAGCGGCACCAAGTCCGCGGGCATCTACCTTGTCAGCTGTGAAACCGCCGCTGCCACCGCGCTCACGGGCGTGCTCACCGACCCCCGCGCTGTGGATGCCGACCTTACCGTTGACATGCCTGCCACCTTCCTGTGCAACGACAATCTGATCATCCCGCCCGCCATCGAAGCTGAAGCTGCCGATTTGGAAGTGGTGCGCGGCCCCAACATCAAGCCCTTCCCGCAGGCCAATGCTTTGGAGGATGACCTCGCAGGCAGCGTGCTGCTCAAGATGGAGGATAACATCACCACCGACCACATCATGCCCTCCGACAGCTCCCTCCTGCCCTTCCGTTCCAATATTCCCAAGCTCTCCGAGCACTGCCTCACGCCCGTTGACCCCACCTTCCCCGCACGCGCCAAGGAAGCGGGCGGCGGATTCCTCCTCGCGGGCGCGAACTACGGTCAGGGCTCCAGTCGCGAGCATGCCGCGCTCGTGCCGCTCTATCTCAAGATCCGCGGCGTACTTGCCAAGTCCTTTGCCCGCATCCATCGCGCCAACCTTATCAACAACGGCATTCTGCCCCTCGAGTTTGTCAACGAGGCGGATTACGACCGCTTCTCCCAGACCGACGCGATTTCTCTGCCCAACATCCGTCAGCTGATTGCCGATGGCGTTGAAACCATCCCCGTCACCAACGTGACCAAGAACTTCACCATCAACATGTCTCTCATCCTCACGCCCCGCCAGCGCAAGATGATCCTCGCAGGCGGTCTCATCAACATGACCAGGGGCTGAGCCCCTGCACCCCGCCAGGGGCA
>JAZKYW010000213.1:0-3167 GCA_045612325.1 Candidatus Limiplasma sp.
GCGTCCTCAAAAAATGGGAGTCCTGAGGGACAATGTCCCTCAGGCGGGATTCCCAAAAACCAACATCATAAGGAGGAATTTCAATGGCTCTTTTTGACAACCTGAACATGACCACGTCTGCGGGCGTTGCCCCCGGCGTGGTGGATTACTACGAGCGCACTCTGGTGGAAAATGCCCGCCCCGAAATGGTGCACGGCCGCGATGCGCAGAAGCGCACCCTGCCTGAGCACAACGGCAAGCATGTGCAGTTCCGCCGCATGATCCCCTACGAGGCCTGCACCGAGCCCCTCAAGGAGGGCGTGACCCCTGCCGGTCAGGAGATCAAGCAGACCGCCTTTACCGCCATGGTCAAGCCCTACGGCCGCCATGTGGAACTGACCGACGAGCTGAACTTCTGCCAGCTGGACAACATGCATCAGGAGGTTGCCAAGCTTTTGTCCGATCAGGCGGTGCTGAGCCTGGATACCATCTGCCGCGATGCGCTGTGCGCGGGTATGAATGTGCAGTACGCCAACGGCAAAACGTCCCGCTCCGCCATCACTGCCGAGGACAAGCTGACCCCTGCGGAGATCAAGCAGGCCGTACGCACCCTGCGCCGCAACAACTGCCAGCCCTTTGAGGATGGCTTCTATCACGCCATCGTCCATCCCGACACCATTTATGACCTGACTGCCGATGAGCAGTGGATCGATGTGGCCAAGTATCAGGATAAGGACAAGGTGGAGCGCTACGAGCTGGGCTGCATGTACAAGGTCAAGTTCTTTGAAAGCACCAACGCCAAGGTGTTCCGCAACGAGGAGTACCTGTACGGCAGCGTATCCCGCATGAGCATCGCTTCCTGTGACGAGCCTTCCCGCAGCATTATCGTAAACGAGGCGCTCACCGAGGCTGACGCCCGCGAACTCACGGGCAAGCTGGTCAGGGCAGGCGGTTTCGCCGTATGCGTGGAGCGTGTGTATCCCGCCGAAAAGAAGATTGTCTTCCGCTGGATGCCCAAGGGCGGCACGGTCGGCAGCGTACTGCCTATGGGCGGCGGCGCTGACGGCGCACCCGTCTACGGCACCGTCATCTACGGTCAGAACGCCTATGGCGATATCGAACTGGGTGCAGGCGGCGAAAACGTCAAGATCATCATCAACCCGCCCGGTTCTTCCGGCGCGGCTGATCCTCTGGAACAGCGCGGCACCATCGCATGGAAGGTGAAGGGCTTTACCTGCGTCATCCTGCAGGATGCCTTCATCGTGCGTGTGGAGCACGGCGCGTCCGCCTGATAACCCCTGCGGAGCGGCACACAGCGGCCGCTCCGCTCTTCATTCCATCAAAACGATTAAGGAGAGATCATCATGGCTAAAACCAACAGCATGAACGCCGAACCCACTGTGCGCGTCTTCCTGCCGCTTCTGGAGGAAGCCGGCGGCGAAGCCAATATCGACCAGACCGAAAACGTCATCATCAACGGCCATGTCACCCAGATCCGCCGCGGCGAGTATGTCGAGGTCAAGGTGCCCGTATTCCTGCAGCTCAAAAACCGCTATCCCAATCTGTAAGGGGGTGCGCTGATGGATCTTCTGGCGCTGAGGCAGCAGGTCATGTTCCAGATCGGCAGCGACGCCGAGGACGTACAGGACCATCTGCCCTATCTCAACGATTACATCAACGAGGCGTATGACCGCCTCGCCCATGCCGCATACGGGCGGCATGTCTGCATGGAGGATGAGGAATTTCAGCCGCTCCATCATGAGATCAGCCGTCCCAATCTGCCCGATTGGACGCACCGCGCCATTGCCGACTGGGCCACATGGCTGTTGTGCCGCAACGGCAATGCCCAGCGCCAAAACCGCGGCTATGCTTTCCGCAAGGCCTTTGAGGATGTGGAAAGCCGTCTGCGCGGGGCGAAAGGCGATGGGTGTTTTCATCACATCCCCCTGTGATTTCACGAAAGGAGAGAATAGCCCATGGCAAACGTAATGCGCGGCAGTGACCGCGCAGCCGTGCGTATTCCCGTTTATAAGGGGCTGATGCAGTACGGTGACAGCGTCGGGCTGGATGCGCGCTATGCGGCGGATTGCGAAAACGCGCTCACCGTACAGGGCGTGCTTCAGCCCGCAGCAGCCTGCACGCTGCTGGAGGCCAAAACGCCCAAGCCCATCTGCACGCTCGCAAGGCTGTACCGCCGCTGGTATGCGCCCGACGGACAGCATGAGGTACTCATTGCCGCCGCGGGCGGGCAGCTGTACTGGATGCTGCCGGATGGCGAACGCTGGACAAAATTGACCATGCCCTACGGCAGCACGCAGACCCATTACCAAAGCGATGTGTGGAGCTGGGCAGCCTACGAAATCAACGCAGAGGACAGGGACGCGCCTGTGGATGTGCTTTTGATGAGCAACGCACAGGATGGCATGCTCTGCATTCGCGGTGATACCATGGCTGTTACGCAAATCGCCACGCCCAAAAAGTTCGGCGTCATCGCCCGCTATGCCGAGCGCATCTGGGGCGGAGGCATCCCCGACGACCCCGATATGCTGATGTACTCCGCGCCCTACGACCCCTTCGACTGGTCGCAGAATGACGATATCCCTGAGGACGGCGCGGGCGATGTGATGCAGCCCTCGTGGGACGGCGACAGCTTCACCGCGCTCACACCGTTTGGCAGCCAGCTCATCGCGCTCAAACGCACCAAAGTGTGGCGCGTCATGGGCACCGACCCCGGCACCTACGTATTCCGCGAACAGTACGGCGGCGGTACGCCCGCGCCGCGCACGGTGGCGGTGGATGGCTCGCGCATCTTCATGCTCGGACGCGAAGGCGTTATGTGCTATGACGGCGAAAGCGCCGAGCTCTTTCAGCAGGAGTGCGCGCAGCGCATCTTTGCCCGCATCAACCCCGAGGCGCTTTCCAAAGCATCCGCCTGTATGTGGAAGGGCGTGTACTACTGCGCTGTTGCGCTGGATGAAAGCCCGACAAACAACGCCGTCATCCTCTATGACACAAGGGAAAACACATGGCTCGTGCGCACGGATGCGCAGGTGGAAAGCTTTCTGCCCGTGGAGGACGCCATGTACTTTACC
This sequence comes from Candidatus Limiplasma sp., assembly GCA_045612325.1. Lineage (GTDB taxonomy): Bacteria > Bacillota > Clostridia > Christensenellales > Aristaeellaceae > Limiplasma. The sequence goes on from JAZKYW010000213.1 coordinate 3,072, forward strand.
AGCGCCGAAACCCCCGGCCGCCTCTGGCTGTGGCAGGAGGACGGCATGCTCGCGGGCGCAGCCTGTCCCATGCGGTGGGTGGGCGGCTGGCAGGAC
>JAZKYW010000214.1:0-24381 GCA_045612325.1 Candidatus Limiplasma sp.
CGGCCGAACTTATCGATCACGGCGATAGCGTGGGCAAAGCCTGCGGCGCCGGGACGGGGATCGGCATCCAGATAAGGCACGGCGATGCACTTGCAGCCGATGGCCTGATGATAGGCGATCACGCCGAACATGTCGTTTTCGATCATCGAGAACTGCACGTGGCTGGATACGGCCTTCAGACCGTTATTATCCAGCATGGTCTTGACTTCTTCGGCAGTGTGGCCGTAAAAACCGGCGAACTCCACGCCGTCATAGCCCATGGCCTTGAGGGAAGCCAGCACCGCGTTCAGGTCCTGAGCCGCCTCGTCACGGGCAGAATAAAGCTGATATCCTACGGGACGTTTTTCCATGACAAAAACACCTCCTTGGTATTCTGTTATCATTATATACGCACAGGGGCTTTTCTGTCGCGCCAGTTTGTGATATGATTGTGTCAAAACCCGCTATTTCTGCACTACTTACGGAGGCATATGCATGCAGCAGGTATATGAACTATCCCGCGATGAAACACCGCGCGTGACCGCCTGGTATAAGGATGATAACTATTTTCATGCCCATTTTCACAGTACCATCGAGCTTGTATACGTTGAAAGCGGTGTACTGTCCGTCATGCAGGACGGTGTGACCGTTCAAGCCGGTGAAGGCATGCTGATTGTCAATTCCAGCTACATGGTGCACAGCTATGCCACGCCCGAAACTTCGCGCATCATCGTATGCACTGTGCCGATTTCTGCTGTACCCGCGCTGCGCAGCCACCTGTCGCGCAGGCGGTTTGCGCAAAGCATCGTGGATGCGCGCCCCATGCCCGAATGCCACCGCATCCTGACCATGATGGCAGACCCCGCCAACGAGGACAACACCGTTTTCATGCATGCGCTGGCAGAAGCGCTGCTGGCTTTCCTGATTGAAAAAATCGGCCTTAAGGAGAACACCGCGGATGATGAGGCTGACCTGACCAAGCGTATCCTCATCCACCTGCAGGAGCATGCTGCTGAGCCCATCAACGTTTCGCAGGTCGCCGCGCATTTCGGCTACAGCACAGGACGTTTTTCTCACATCTTTAACGAGCGCATCGGCTGCTCTTTCACGCGCTACGTCAACAACCTGCGCTGCTACAACGCCCGCCGCATGCTGGCAGAGGAGGATTTACCGCTCATCGACGTGGCGACCGCCTGCGGTTTTTCCAGCATGCGAACCTTCCACCGCGTATACAAGGCATTCACAGGTGAAACGCCGCGCGCAGACGTCTCCCGTTGAACACCCTTCATAATCATGATATAATGACATCACTCCCCCACTGAATGAGGTGCTTAAAATGGCTGCTACAACGTATAAATGCCCCGGCTGCGGTGCGTATCTGTCTTTTGACCCCGAAACGCAGGGCTGGAAATGTGATTTCTGCGGCACGCTTCTTAACGAAAGCGAAGTGCTCAATACCCAAGCGGATGAGCAGGCGGAAACTGCCGCTTCCCAGCAGGTCACTTACCGCTGCCAAAGCTGCGGCAGCGAAATCATGACCGATGAAACCACGGTTGCCACCCACTGCTATTACTGCCACAGCCCCGTGGTGCTGCAGGGCAAGCTGACCAGCGATATGCGCCCTGACGCCGTGCTGCCCTTTACCATTGATAAAAAGCACGCTGTTGATGCGTTTATGAAGTGGGCAAAGAGCAAGCGCTTTGTGCCCAAGGCTTTTTTCAAGCAGGCGCATGTTGAAAACATGACGGGCGTGTACTATCCGCATTTCGTTTCTGACGTTGAAATGGAAGGCATGCTCAAGGGCGATGGACGCAATACGCATGTATCCCATACGCCCAACTACATCATCACCACGACTGACCATTACCGCGTGCGCCGCGAAGCCGACATTTCCTTCCGCTCCATCCTGCGTCCCGCGCTGAGCAAGACCAACCGCAAGCTGTCTGACGCCATCCACCCCTTCCCGCTGGAGCAGGAAAAGCCCTTCGATGACGCTTATCTGACAGGTTTCCTCGCCGAGCGCCGCGACATCGATGCGCAGAGCATCCGCCAAAGCATCGAAACCGAGGTAGAAGGCTATGTAGAACCCCTTTTGAGCGACAGCGTGCATTACCAAAGCACGTCCTTCAGCTCTGCGGGCCGCGTTACCAATCTCAAAACCCGTTACGTGCTCCTGCCTACATGGGTACTCACCTACCCCAACAGTCAAAACAAGGATGAGCCGTACTATTACGTTATGAATGGCTGCACGGGCGAAGTATGCGGCAAGCTGCCCATCGACCGCAAAAAGCTGTTCCTGACCGCACTTGGCTTTGGCGCTGCCGTATTTGCGGTCGCCTGCATCATCAGTTATTTCTTTTTCTAACAGAAGGGAGGCATTGCAATGAAAAAATGGCTGATCATTCTATTGAGCATGCTGCTCATTTTCTGTACTGCCGCCCATGCGGCAAACACCCGCGTCATTGACGAAGCCGACCTCTTCTCCCCTGCCGAAGAACGCGAACTTTTGGAAACCATCGGTGATTTTCAGCGCGAAACAGGCATGGACTTCGTCATTTACACATCCGCTGCCGCGCACATCAAAAGTCAGGCTTCCATTGCGGACGGCCTGTACGATAACGGCGGATACGGTTTGGATGCGGAAGCAAGCGGCGCATTGTATTTCATTGATATGTACGAGCGCGTGCCCTACCTGAGCACCACGGGCAAAATGATCGATTACATGACCGATGAGCGCATCGAAGCCGCGCATGACAGCTGCTATCCCTCTCTGGTGGATGGCGATTACGCCGAAGCTGCTCAGCAGATGATTTTTGCCGTGTACGGCTACTATGACATGGGCATTCCCGAAGGTCAGCATCGCTACGATGACGTAACCGGTCAGCGCCTTACCGCAGGACACAAGGTACTTACAGGCAGCGAAGCGCTCGTGAGCGCACTGGTGGCACTGGTCGCAACGCTGCTGTTTGTCAAGACTGTACAAGGCAGCTATCAGCTGAAGGGCAATACGTATCAGTATTCCTTCCGCGCAAACAGCACGGTGGATATCACCGTTGCGCAGGATGATTACGTGCGCACCACCACCACCCGCACCCGCAAGGTGCAGCCTCCGTCCGGCGGATCTTCTTCCGGCGGACGCTCGGGCGGTAGCGGCGTACACCGTTCTTCCGGCGGCCGTTCGCACGGCGGCGGTGCAGGACGCAAATTCTGATGTTTTCAGGCGGTCATGGTTTCATGGCCGCTTTTTTGAATGAACCCAAGGAGGAAACCCATGGACAAATGCCGCTGCAAATGGGCCAAAGGCGAACTGATGCAGAAATATCACGATGAGGAGTGGGGCGTGCCCGTTCGTGATGAGCAAAAGCTGTATGAAATGCTCCTGCTGGAAGCGTTTCAGGCCGGACTTTCATGGCATGTGGTTTTGAGCAAACGCGAGAACTTCCGCAAGGCATTTGACGGCTTTGATGCGCATAAAATTGCCGCATATGCAGAAGATAAGATCAATGCCCTGCTCCTTGACCCGGGTTTGATCCGCAGCAGACAAAAAATCGAAGCTGCTGTGGTCAATGCACGCGTCTATCTTGAAATCGTCAGGGAGTTCGGCAGTTTTCACGCCTATCTTGCAGCGTTTGCAGGCAACGAGCCTCTCATCAACACCACGGACGAATTCCGCACCACTTCTCCCCTCAGCGATGCCATCTCGCGCGATTTGCGCCGCCGCGGTATGAAGTTCATGGGCTCCGTTACGGTATACAGCTACCTGCAGGCTGTGGGCGTTATCAACGATCATGAAGCATGCTGCTTCATGCATCCCAAACAGGAGCTGCACCTTGAAACGAGCGCTCACTCAATGGAATGAACACTTCAACGGTCTGCCACGCAAACTGGCGCTTGTGGCTGTTACCTTTGCGCTTGCCGCCCTTTCGCTGTGGGTACTTCCCTATGTATGGCCTTTTGCGGTTGCCTTTCTGCTTTCAAAGCTTCTGGAGCCCTTCGTACGCACTGTATCGAAGGGCTTTTTGTTTCTGCCCGAACGCCGCAGACGTAGCCTGAGCATTCAGTTGGGCATGCTGCTGCTTTTCGGCCTTGCAGGAGCTTTGCTCAGCGCGGTCATCAGCTGGCTGTGGCGTGAAGCAAGCGGCTTTGTGCGCAGTATACCGCAATTGCTGGAGTGGTTCAACACGCTTGTTCTGCCTGAGCTTTTGCAGTTGTATCACCGTTTCAGCATCCTTTTGCCAAACGAACTGCCAGCCATTTTGGAAAATTCGCTGACCGCGCTTGGGCAAAATGCGCTACGCATTGCCGCCTCGCTCTCGGCTTGGCTCACAGGCGGCGCATGGAACACCGCCGCTTCCATCCCTCAGGTGCTTTTGAGTTTGGTGCTTACCGTAATGACCACCTATTACCTGACAGCCGACCGCAGCATGATATCCGCTTTTTTGCGCCGCACATTTCCCGTAAGCATACTAAAACGCAGCCGCCTCATCCGCGCCAGCCTTTTCAGGGCGCTGATGGGACAGCTGCGAAGTCAACTGACCATTTCTTTGGTCGTTATGTTTTTTCTGATGATCTCACTGGGCGTATCAGGTGTGCGCTACGGTGTGATCATTGGTTTGCTCATCGGCGCTGCAGATGCGCTGCCGCTGTTTGGCGCAGGCGTTTTTCTCATCCCATGGAGCCTCATCAGCTTTCTGACAGGGCAAAACGGACTGGGAATCACGCTCGTATGCCTATATGCAGGCACCATTATCATCCGCCAGATTTTAGAGCCAAAGCTGGTGGGTCGTCAGCTGGGATTGTATCCGCCCGTAGCCATGGGCGCCATGTACATCGGCTTTCGCCTGATGGGGCTGACAGGGCTCATCGCAGGGCCTGTGCTGCTCACGCTTGCCAAAGCCGTGCTGGACGCCGACAGCCACGCTACTGAAAAACCGACATAAGCACATCGATGGCTTCGTTGTACACATAATGGTACATTTGACCGTTCACAGCTACCGCATCGGAAAACACATCCAGCTGATAGCCCTCGATGACGCGCACGCTGCCGCTTTCAGCGCACAGGGTCACACGCCACGAAGGCTCCTCTGACACCTGCGCTCCCGCGGGGATATCGCCTTCTACGGTAAAGCCGTTCAGGCGTTTGAGCAGTTCATCCAGCAATTCCTGAGGGGCGGGCTGCCCGTTAACGGTCACATCGGTCAGGTAGACGATGTTGCCTTCCGCATCCAGCTCCAGCTCGTTGTTTGCCAGCACGCTCTCCGTCCGCGCAATGCCAACATCGACCGTCTTATCGGGTACTTCAAACACGATTCGCGTAAGCAGGTCTTGCCCCATCGCCGCGGGCGTGCGGGAAATGAGCGTGCGCACATCGGCCTGTGCGAGCGTTTTCAGCAGGAATTTGCTCACAAGATACACATGGTCGCGATATGCGCAGGTGTAAAAGAACTCGCCTTCTTCTCTGCCAATCACGAAGGTCAAATCCTGTGCAGGCATCGTCTGCGTACCAAAGGTGCCGTCCTCGCCTACAACGCTTGTCACACCCTCGCGCAAAACGATGCGCAAGGTGCACAGCGGCGCATCAAATCCGTATTCCGCGCTGTTTTCAGCGGTCAATTCAGCCTCATATGCGCCCAGACGCACATTTTCAGCTGCCGTCGCCATGGTCTGCGCCATTTCATCCGTCATGGGATAGGCCGCAGGCGCGGCAATGCTGCCAAAGCCGTCTTCATCAAAGAGCATCACGCATTCGCCGTTGGCATTTTTCACTTCGATTCGTTCAATCAGCGAGGCATAAATCACGGGCTGTTCAAAGGGCAGCAGCAGGTTAGGGGCAACCGTAAAGGCCTCCGGCACGCCCGAATGACAGGTGTAAATGCCTTCTGCGCCGCTCCAGCGGAAATAATAATCCGTTCCGTCATGAATGAGCGCGCCTACTTCATAGGTTTCCGCAGTGCCGTCCGTGTAGAATACTTCCGCTTTGCACTGCGGCGCTTCCAAGCCCATCGCCTGCAGATGCTCTGCCACTTCGGTCGCATCCTCGGTGACCGTATTCTGCACGCTGATTTCGGTAAGCACTTTCAGAATTTCCGTTTGATAATCTTCTGCGATTGCCGTCAGGCTGCCGTCTTTATCCAGATACAGCTTGCCATCCCGCATATAGAGCGTGTAGCTGCTTTGCCCGTCGGGATAGATGACCACACGCTCCATCTGCGCAGCTTCGCGCAAGGCAATGGTGCGCACGGTGTTTTCGACAATATCATAATTCAGTTTTTGCCCGGGAAACGCCTGACGGATAAGCGGAAGCACGAGCACGAATGCCGCCGCCAGCACAAGCGCCAACAGCGCAGCAATGACCCATGTGCGCTTTTTCCCGGATTTGGGCATTTTTTTCGGAGGATGCTGCATGCGTATCCCCCCTTAGCGGTTGCGCCGCGGCATCAAAACGCACAAACCGGCGATGATGACCAGCACGGGAATCAGCGCAATGAGCAGAATGCCCATTGCCTGGCTGCCCACTCTCAGCGCGGGGCGCAGAGCGGTGGATGCCATGATATCCAGCGAAACCGTTTTTTCGGGCAGCAATTCACCCAGCAGCGTGATGAGGAATTCCTCATTAAAGGTGCGCTGATAGATGTACTCATTGATGAACATCGAGCTGTTGCCCGCGGCAAACATGCGGCTGATGTTGCCGTCGGAGAACATGCGGTGCGCAAACATGGCAACGCTGATTTCTCCGCTCACATCCCCGGGCTGCTTTTCAATGCTGACAACGCCGTCGCTCAGGCTGCGCACATAGCCATTGGGGCCAGTTTTAAGCACGGTAGCCACAGAGAGGCTTTCCGTAGCTTCTGCGGGCTGCTCAAAGGCGGTGGCAGCAGGCATGAGCAGCACATCCATCCCCGCATTGATGAGCGTAAGCGTCATATCCAGCTGGTTCATATAGGGCAGCAGATTCAGCTGCTCCTCGTAGTAGCTGCCGCTGTCCTGTGCGCCCGCAACGACCACGCCGTCCATCGGCACAATGCCGTAGCTGCGCAGAAGCGTCAGGTAGTTGGGCATACTGCCAAGCGGGTCGGTGTAATCGCGCATCACGAGCATGCTGCCGCCTGCGCGCGCAAAATCGCTGATGATGTTGATTTCAGCATCACTCAGGTCCTTCTGAGGCGCTGCCAGCACCAGCATATCCACCTCATCCAGCGTATCTCCGCCAAGGAGATTAACAAAGCGGGTGTCGTAATTGTTGCTGTGCAAAAAGCTGAGGAACACCGTAAGCGCGCCCTCATCAAGCTCGCTGTGTCCCTGAAGGAAGCCCACCGTAGGCACGCGGCTTTGCGCCACATACACGATGGCTTCGGTCAGCTCTTTTTCGTAGGCAAGACCTTCGATCAAAAATTCACCCTGCTCAATGCTGTACCCCTGCGTGATGAAATCGGCATAGGTCAGGGTTTTATGACGGCCCGTTGCAGGGCAGTTGACAATGACCGTATCCGCCTCGATAGTGTTTTCCAAATCGCCTTCAAACTGCGTAAGCACGCCCGGGCTGCGCACGATATCCGTGGGATGCACGGTGATGCGGTCGCTGAGCACGGCATAGCGCTCCATCAGGTTGAGCACCTGCGTATCCACCGAGCCATTCTGATACAGCAGATATAATTCCACATCGTATTCAAGACGACTGAGCACTTCGGCGGTCTGTTCACCTGTGGTGGCATAACCGTTAAAGCTGAGGTCGCGCTTCCAGCCGTATTCATCCTCCAAGGCTTTCACGCCAATATTAAGCAGGATGCACACGACCAGAAAGATGCTCATCAACAGCGCGCCAAGCTTACCGTGGCGCCAGCGAGGCTCACGGAAGCGCAAAAACCATTTTTTGATTTTTTGCATCATCAGGCCGCGCCTCCTTCCGAAAAGCGGCGCGCATCCAAAACGCGCACAGCCGCCACCAGACAGCATGCGATAAAGCTGACGAAAAACAGGATGCCCGAATAGCTGAGCTGACCCAGACGAAAAGGCTCGTAACGGTCGTACAGGCTTACAAACTGCAGCGCCTTGCTTGCCCATTCTGCGGACAGATTATCCGCAAGCATATCCGCCATCCAAAGCAGGAAGTTGGCGCCGAAGGCAACCACCGCGCCCGTCATCTGGTTTTTGGCAAAGCAGGTCACAAATAAATCAAGCGCCAGAAAGCTCAGGCTTTGCAGCGTAAAGCCCAGATAGCCCACAAACCACTCTCCCATGTACACGCGACCGTACATGGCAATCACCAGCGTGTACACGTTGGTCAGCAGAATGGTGAGCATCATCACAGAGGCAGCCGCCAGATACTTGCCCATGACCATACCGCTGAGGGATACAGGGCTGGTAAGCACCAGCTGGTCCGTGCGCTTCTGGCGGTCTTCGCAAATGAGGCGCATAACCAGCAGCGGGCAAAGCAGCATGACCAGCATCGTCAGCGAAGATAGGAAAGTGAGCAAATCGCCCGTCAGGTTTTTCAGGTTGTACAGATAAAACAGCACACCGGAAAGGGTAAGAAAAACGCCCATAAACACGTAACCGACAGGCGTGCGGAAATACGCCATCAAATCGCGTTTGAATACCGTGAACATTTCGTCTCTCCTTTCCTTGTTAGCGGTTAATGGTTTTGAGGAATACCTGCTCCAGCGTATCCTCAGAGCGGGACAGGTGCAGAATGGGCACATTCATAGCAGCCAGCAGCGCAAAAAGCCTGCGCTCAGGCTCTGCCACGTGCGCAAAGGTGATGAGCATGGTGGTTTCATCAGCATTTGCAGATGAATGCACCTGCACATGCTTTACGCCATCCAGCTCGCGGATGCGCTTGCCAAGCTTGCTCTGCGGTGCGCCGAGCGTTACAAGCAACGTGACCACGTTGGGGTCATGCACGCCGCTCATTTCCGAGTTGAGTTTGACCACGCCGTGGTCCAGAATGACCACATGGCTGCAAAGCTGCTGCACTTCGCTCAAAATATGGGAGGAAAACACAATGGTGCGCCCGTGGCTCAGTTTGCGTACAAGCTCGCGCACTTCAGTGATTTGCTTGGGGTCAAGACCTACCGTCGGCTCATCCAGAATGAGCACTTCGGGGTCGCCGCACAAAGCCTGCGCCATGCCCGCGCGCTGCCTGTAGCCCTTGCTCAGATGACCGAGCATGCGGTCGCGCATTTCCGTAAGGCCCGTCAGCTCCATTACTTCATCCGTGTGGGCAGGGACAGCGCGTTTTTGCACACCGCGCAGCTCAGCAGCAAAGCGCAGATACTCCCGCACGGTCATTTCATCATACAGCGGTGGCTGCTCGGGCAGATAACCGATGTGCCGTCTTGCCTCGGCAGGCTCCATAAGCGTATCCGCCCCGCCGATGAGCGCACGGCCCTGCGATGGCGCAAGGTAGCCTGTCAGAATATTCAAAAGCGTTGTTTTGCCCGCGCCGTTCTGTCCAAGCAGACCAAGCACGCTGCCTTTTTCAACGTGGATGTTCACGTTTTGCAGCGCCTGTACGCTTCCGTACCGGCGGGAGACATTTTGAATCTCGATCAACGCATTATCCTCCATCAATCGTATATCGGTGCATAATGCACCTTTTATATCATACCACGGATAGCGCGTTTGCGGGTGACGGTTTTGTAAATTTCGTGTGAAATGCGCATAAAAAAAGGAAGAGGATCGCTCCTCTTCCTTTGATTGGGTAAGTTTGATTACTTCACGATGGACCAGTCATAAACGGGGGCAAACTCAACGTACCACTCGTTCATGGCTTCCTGCATCTCGTCGAAGTTGTAATCGGACTTGACTTCCTCACGGATGGATTCGACGGTAGCAGCCACGTCGCCGCCTTCAACGATCAGCTTGATCAGCTCGTCAGCAACGAAAGTGTCGATAGCGGTCTGGTTCTCGTAAACAGCGGGGATGCCGTTGGCAAAGCCTTCGTATACGTAGCGGATGTCGAAGTTCTCAGCGCCTTCGTTGATCTGAGCGAAGGAAGCACCGATGGTATCGGTCTTACGGGCGCGAGCCATCCACTGGGTGTGCATTTCAGCAGTGCTGGGGAAGGCAACGAACTTGTCAGCGTTCAGCTTTTCGCCGAAAGCGGGCTGGATGGGCCAGTAGCCGCCGTCGATGATCTGGTAGTGCACGCCTTCTTCGCCGATGTAGATGGACTTGTTGTTCTCGGCTTCGGAGATGATGTTCAGCCACTTCATGACGTCTTCGGGATGCTCAGCGTTGGCGGGGATGGCGGTCAGGAAGTTAACGGAAGCAACGCGGTACAGAACAGGAGTGTCGCCCTCGACCAGGGTCAGGCCGGGAACGAAGTGCAGGGTGGGGGTGGTGCCGGCGGCGGCGAAGCCGGAGGCTAGGGAGTCATAGTTGTAGAAAGCGGAAACCATGCACAGAGCCTTGCCAGTGGAGAACTTTTCCATGGCGTAGGCGTTGGAGTTGATGGGCATGTCGGCATCCAGCAGGCCTTCGGCGTACATCTTCTGCATGAAGGTTACGTAATCTACCAGGCCGGGGTGGTTCAGACGGTGAACGATCTCGTCACCGGCGGCGTACCAGTTGGCGGTACCCATGCCGTAAGCGGGCATGATGGAGTGGATTTCCCAAGCGCCCTTAGCGGCGGTGAAGGCGGGGTTGCCGGTAGCTTCGGTGTAAGCCTTACATACGGCGTAGAACTCATCGATGGTGGAGGGCAGCTCGAGGCCCAGTTCCTTCATGGTGTCCATGTTGAACATGATGCCGTTCTGCTGCAGGCCGTACTTGCTGGCGTCGCCCTGGGGCAGGAAGGACTCGGTGGGGATGGCGAAGATTTCGCCGTCTTCAGAGGTACAGGTCTTCCAAGCAGCCTCGGAGGGGTTGGGCAGAATGTTCTGGCCATACTCTTCCAGCAGGTCGTTCAGGGGCATGAGCAGACCGGCTTCGTACAGCTGGGTGATGAGGTCAGCGCTCTGGTGATACAGCAGGTCGTACTTTTCACCGGAGGCAACCTGCAGCATAACCATCTGGGTGCCGTTTTCAGCGGGAGTCATGTACCATTCAACATTGTAGCCGGTCATGTCGATCAGCTGCTGATGCTGGGGCTGGTCTTCGAAGTTGTAGGTCTGGTTCAGGTTCATAACCTTCAGAGTGGGCTTTTCTTCCGCAACAGCGAAGCTGCAAACGGAGAGAACCAGCACGAGAGCCAGGAACAGGGAAACGAGTTTCTTCATGAGATGTTCTCCTCCTTGATTTATTTTTATCAGCGATCATGACACGCTGACAACAAGGTTAACCTTTGACCGAACCGATGGTGATGCCCTTTACAAAATACTTCTGCAGGAAGGGATACACAACGAGGATCGGAACGGTGGACGCCACGATGGTGGCAGCACGTACGGATTCGCCGACCAGGTTCATGGAAGCATCGATGTCCTTTACGTTGCCGGCGGCGTCCGTTTCGTTCATGGCTTCGCGTACAAGGCCGTACAGATACTGCTGGATGGTATGCAGGTTGGTACGGGTGATGTACAGAACGCCGGACATGTAGTTGTTCCAGTAGCTAACAGCGTAGAACAGCGTCATGGTAGCCAGCACCGGCAGGGACATGGGCAGGATGATCCTGACCATGGTGGTGATGTTGTTGGCGCCGTCGATGAGGGCGGCTTCTTCGATGGACTCAGGGAGCGCCTCGAAGGAGTTCTTTACGATAAACATGTTGCTTACCGAGAAGATGCCGGGGAATACCAGCGCCCAGATGGTATTGGTGATGCCGAGGGAGCGGTACAGAATGTAGTTGGGTACCATGCCGGCGCTGAACAGCATGCAGAATGCAAACATGTACAGAAGCGGCTTGCGGCCAACCAGCGCGGGCTTGGACAGCGGGTACGCAGCGGTGACGGTGATGAACATGGCCAGCGTGGTACCGATGAGCGTGGTGGCAGTACTTACGAGGAACGCATCGCGGAATTCGCCCTTGCCGACAACGTACCATACGGTATCGAGCTGGAATTCAATGGGCCAGAAGTAAACCTGACCGGCAACAACGGGACCTTCGCCGCTGAGCGCCTTGGAGAACACCTGCAGCACGGGCAGCAGCGTGACCAAGCCGATCATCGCGAGGAAGAACATGTTTACATAGTCAAACGCAGTGTTTTTGCTAAGAAAATTACCTTTATCCTTGATTTCCTTTGCGGCTTTCATAATCAGTTCATCCTCCTTTCGTTACCAGATGCTGCGGCCCGTTACCTTCTTGGAGAAGTAGTTGGCGGACATGGTAAGGGTCATACCGATCATGGAGTTGAACACGCCGATCGCCGTACCGGTGGAGAAGTCAAGCTTGCCCAGGGAGATACGGTAGATGTAGGTACCGATAATATCGGAAGATTCGTAAACCATGGAGTTGTACATGGCGAAGATCTGGTCGAAGCCGGCGTTCATGATGCCGCCGACGCGCATGATCAGCATCATAACAACGGTGGGCATCAGACCGGGTACGGTAATGTACCAGATCTTCTGCATACGGTTCGCGCCGTCAACAACGGCTGCCTCGTAGCATTCCTGATCCAAACCGGCGATGGCTGCCAGGTATACGATGGAACCCCAGCCAAGCTCCTTCCAGATATCCGAGAAGATCAGTACCCCTCGGAAATATGTGTTATCCATCAGGAAGCGTATCTTTGTACCGCCAAGCGCGGCAATGATCTGGTTAACGGCGCCCGTGGAGTTGAGCAGCGTTACGAAGATACCGGCTGCAACCGTCCAGCTCAGGAAGTGGGGCATGTAAACGACCAGCTGCAGGCCCTTCTGGAACTTTTCGGAGTGCACTTCGTTCAGGAAGATGGCAAAGATAACAGGCAGCGGGAAGCAGATAACGATCTTGAGCACGCTGATCTCAAGCGTGTTGCTCAGCGCACGCAGGAAGTCCTTCTTGCGCATGACCTTTTCAAGGTTCTCAAGGCCTACCCATTTACTGGCGCTGATGGCATGCCAGGGGCCCTGACCGCCCGCGGTCAGCTTGTACTTACGGAAGCCCATCTGCAGGCCCCACATAGGTACAAAGTGGAAGATGATCAGAATCAGCAGTGCGGGGATCAACAACAGGTACAAATCGTAATTACGTCGGATGTACTTGAGCTTTCGCCTCGCCTCGGAATGTTTGCGAACCATCTGATTTGAGACAGTAGGTTGTACGGTGCTCATGGTCATTGATTGCTCCCTTCGCGGAATTGTTTTGGAGAATGTTGCATCAGAAAAAGGCAGCGACGGATATCCGTCAGGGTTTGCCTTTGCGTAACAAAGGCCGCACATTTCGGCGGCTTTTGAGATCCCTGCAACAGTTTATGAAACGCTTCCAAATCGAATTAATCATAGCATACTTTGTCCTGTTTGTCTATATTATTCCCAGCAAAGAACAATCGTTTTGGGCTAAAAAGATTGTATACAATCTCTCCCCCGCCTTGTGAGGCTCATTTAAAAAGAAAGAAAAAACTTTTGATTTTCAGCGTTTTTGTTGTTGACATGCATACAGGGGCATGGTATAATCATCTCTGTAAGCAGAAGCTGCCCGCTTCTCACCGCGCGAACATCTTGCGAAGGTCATGGCACGTAAGTCCATGGGGTGTGTGCGGCGGGTAGTGTGCCCGGCGTTTTTTTGTGTTAAAAAACGTCCCGAACCATTTGGAGGTGTATGGATATCAACGAGCCGATGATCAACGAGGAGATCCGCGACAGAGAGGTGCGCGTGATCAGTGCCGACGGTACGCAGCTTGGCGTAATGCCCACCCGTGCCGCCATCGAACTGGCAGAACAGCAGGGCCTGGATCTGGTAAAGATCGTTCCCACCGCTCAGCCGCCGGTTTGCAAGCTGATGGATTATGATAAGCACCGCTATGAGCAGTCCAAGCGCGAACGCGAACTGCGCAAGAATCAGCGCATCGTAACGCTCAAGGAAGTGCAGCTCTCCGCTACCATCGAGGAAAACGACGTTCAGACCAAGTTTAAGAACGCCGTAAAGTTCCTGGAGGACGGCGACAAGGTAAAGGTGAGCATTCGCTTCAGAGGCCGCCAGATCGCCCACTCCGACATCGGTCTGAAGATCATGCAGGATTTTGCCGCCCGCATCGAGGAGTTCGGCACCGTCGAACGCCGCCCCATGCTGGAAGGCCGCCACATGATCATGATCCTGGCTCCCAAGGCGGAAAAGAAGAGCTTTGCTGAGAAGAATCAGCAGCGCAAGGAAAAGAAAGCCGCCAACGAGGCAGCCAAAGCGGAAGAGGCCGTCAAGCGCGAGCCCAAGCCGCAGCCCAAGAAAAAGGTCAAGCGCGAAAGCGAAAACATGATCTGACCTGTTCACACAGCCATCCCGTGCTCCGGACGCTTTGGTCCGGACGGTAAATGGATAGCACACGGAAGGAGGACAACCCCTATGCCTAAGCAGAAAACCCACCGCGGCGCAGCCAAGCGTTTTTCCTTCACCAAGACCGGCAAAGTAACGCACAAGCAGACGAACGCCAGCCATCAGATCCACCTGAAGACCACCAAGCGTACCCGTCACCTGCGTGCTGACGGCTTCGTGGACAATGCCGCCGAGGCTCGCACCATCCACAAGCTGCTGCCCTACAAATAAGCTTTGCTAACGATTCTGAGGAGGAAAATAAACAATGGCACGTATTAAAGCAGCCGTCAATGCCCACAAGAAGCGTCGCAAGATCTTTAAGCTTGCTAAGGGCTATTATGGCGCCAAGTCCAAGCAGTACCGCGCTGCCAGCGAACAGGTTCGCCGCAGCCTCCGTTATGCCTATGAAGGCCGCAAGATGCGCAAGCGCGATTTCCGTCGCCTGTGGATCGCCCGTATCAACGCCGCTGCCCGCATGAACGGCATGAGCTACTCTGTGCTGATGAACGGCCTGAAGAAGCACAACATCACCATCAACCGCAAGATGCTGGCTGATATCGCTGTGAACGATCCCGCCGCTTTCGCCAAGCTGGTTGAGACCGTTAAGGCCTAATCTTCACACAATGCCCCCTCGATTTCGAGGGGGTTTTCCTGTATCACGAAACTTTGACCGAAAGGAGGATATACCGTGCCTTCCGTCACAACGCCCGGCATTGTTTTGCGTTATGCCAACTACCGCGACCATGACCGCATGCTCACCATTCTTAGCCCCCACTATGGCAGGATGGATGTTTTGTCCCGCGGCTGCCGCCGTCCCAAAAGCCCGCTGATGCCCGCGAGCGAATTGTTTGTCCACGGCGAGTTCGTTTGCTTCCAGCAAAACGACCACGGCACGCTTTCCTCCTGCCAGATCACGGATTCGTTTTATCCGCTGCGTCTGGACCCCTATCGCCTTACCTGCGCAAGCTATATGGCCGCCCTGTGTGCAGCCAGCGCACAGCCCGGTGAAGAATCCGCTCGGCTGTATGCGCTTTTGCTCAAAGGCCTGTATTATCTGTGCTACGAGCCTGAAGCCGACCCGCTGGAATTGACCACCGCGTTTCTTTTGCTCTTTGCCGATGCCATCGGCTACCGCCCCCGTCTCAGCCGCTGCGCCCACTGCCGCACGCCGCTGGATTTGACCAACGGCGCACCCTTTGACATTGCTGCAGGCGGTCTGTGCTGCCCGGGCTGCGCCTCGCGCTCTACCTTCTGCATGACGGTCGACGCCATCAAATGGATGAGCGAGACCATCCGCACGGGGCTGAAACCGCAAAAAAATACCGGCGCAGGCACGCTGTTTGACGTGCTGCGCCGATATGTGGAAATGCGTTTGGAAACTCCCATCAAGGTAAGCAAGCTCTTACCATGACTGCTGCTGCAGCGTACCGTCATAGTACGGAGCGCGGGTGAGCAGGGATTTGTAGCTGTTGGAAATGGTGTACTGGTAGGTGTACTCAATGCTGCCGTTGAGAAGCGTTACGCGCTTGCGGATCACGTGATACTTGGCGGTGTCGCGAAGCTTGGGCAGGCACTCCTCCAAAACGGAGCGCATTGCCTCCTGCTGCTCAACACTCAGGTAAGCATAACCGTTGGCACGCATCAGGAAAGCCGTTTCTGCGCTGCCGCTGTTCAGGTAGCGCAGCACCACGCCAGTCTTATCCACCGACAGGGTCTCAATGGAATGATGTCTTGCAAAACGGAGCATGGGCATCATATCTTCGAAAAGCTGAGAAGCGTACAATTTCTGCACACGCAGCTGAAGTTTCTTCTCGCGGATGTGCTCCTGATAAAAATAGATAACCACAATGCCGGCAAACATTGCCGACAGCAGCAAAGGCAGAATGCTCTGCATTCGCAGCCACTCCCATCGTAAATGATATAAAATTATACCATATTTTGTGGGCTGATGGCAATAGAAGCACTAACCAAAAATCCGTATATTTTTTGTCAAAAACGCCTCATCATTCGCCACCACAAGATATTGTGGATGGCAAAAAGCAGCCAAAGAAGGGATTTCTCCTCCCTTTGGCTGCTTTTTTGTTACAAATAGGCCTTCATTTTCTCCACGTTCTCTTCCTGCACGCGCAGAAGCCTCTCGCCCAGTCCGCGGGCTTCCTCATCGTCGCCTTCGTAATCCTTCAGGTGGCGGATGGTCTTGACGATGCCCATCGTGGTGCCCTGAATCATCATCTCGGCGATTTTGCTTCGTGAGTCATCCATCATCAGCTGGCCCGCCGTCATCACATCCGCAGACATTTTGGCCATCACGCCGCTGCCCGAAGGCTCCTCTCCGCCCTGCCGAATCATGTTTTCGGCATCGGTACGGATGTTTTCGTACTGGCTTCGCTCCCGCAAAAGCTCCTGAAGCAGCTTTTTCTCCGCGTGCTTTTCCACCGCGTCAATGCCTTCGCAGCCCATATCTGCCGTTTTGTAAATGTATTGCAGCAGTTCGGTTTCCGGTAGATTCTCCATCATTGATCACCTCGGAAACAGTATGCCAAAAAGCAGGCCGAAGCATTCGCTCCGACCTGCTTTTGATAAAACGGGCTGTTTATTTGTTTTCGATCCAGCCAAGGCTGCGCTCTACCGCACGGTGCCAGCCGTCGAGGGTCTTTTCGCGTACCTCTGCATCCATTTCGGAACGGAAGGTGAGGTCGGGCTTGACCATAGAGGCGGCTTCTTCTTTGCTGGCATACACGCCAACGCCGATGCCTGCCAGCAGCGCAACGCCCAGAGCAGTGGTCTCCAGCACCACGGGACGTACAACAGGCACACCCAGGATATCCGCCTGGAACTGCATCATAAAGCTGTTGGCGCTGGCGCCGCCGTCAACATTCATCTGATGAGGCATGCGACCGCCGCGGTCGGCGACCATGGCCTTGAACAGGTCATAGCTCTGGTAGCAGATGGCTTCCAGCGCAGCGCGTACGATGTGCGCACGGTTGGTACCGCGGGTCATGCCCACGATGGTGCCGCGGCTGTACATATCCCAGTAGGGAGCACCCAGACCCGTGAACGCAGGCACAAGGTAAACACCCGCCGTATCGGGTACGCTCTCGGCGATCTGCTCGCTCTCGGCAGAGGAGCTGATCAGATGCATTTCATCGCGCAGCCACTGTACGGTAGCGCCGCCCATGAATACGCTGCCTTCCAGCGCAAAGGTAGGCACGCCGCCGATTCGCCACGCCATGGTGGTGAGCAGGCCGTTGCTGCTTTCCACAGGCACTTCGCCGGTGTTCATCAGCATGAAGCAGCCGGTACCGTAGGTGTTTTTGACCATGCCGGGCTCAAAGCAGGCCTGACCGAACAGGGAAGCATGCTGGTCGCCTGCCATGGCTGCCACGGGAATAGGACGGCCCAGAATTTCAGGACGCAGGTCGCCGATGACGCAGGCGCTGTCCACCACTTCGGGAAGCACGGCCTTGGGAATGTTGAGCATCTTGAGCAGCTCGTCATCCCACTCCTGCTTGCGCAGGTTGAAAAGCATGGTGCGGCCCGCGTTGGTGGCGTCCGTCACATGGGGACGGCCCTGCACCAGGTTCCAGGCGAGGAAGGTATCCACCGTACCAAAGCACAGTTCGCCCTTTTCGGCGCGCTCGTGCAGGTCCAGCGTATCCAGCAGGTAAGCAAGCTTGGTGCCGCTGAAATAGGCGTCGGGCACAAGGCCGGTCTTTTCGCGGATGATATCGCCGTATCCGTCTGCCACCAGTTTTTCAACATAGGGCGCGGTGCGGCGGCACTGCCATACGATGGCGTTGTGCACACAGCGGCCGGTATCTTTTTCCCAAAGCAAAGTCGTCTCGCGCTGATTGGTAATGCCGATGGCGGCGATATCGCATACATCCACACCGCTCATCTCAACAGCCTTGCGCAGCGCTTCGACCTGTGTGTTGAGGATGTCCTCGGGGTCGTGCTCTACCCAGCCGGGCTGAGGATAGTGCTGTTTGAACTCGATAGCGTGGGCTGCCAGCGTGCGGCCGTTCGTATCAAATACGATGGCGCGGCTGGACGTGGTACCCTGGTCAAGCGCGATCAGGTACTTCATTGGTGCTCCTCCTGTTCCAGAAATAATTTTTCCTTTCGACGTGCCATTTCCTGCACACGGTCGATGTAAACACAAACATTGGTCACGTTGGGTGCGCGCTCGATGCGCAGCTCGCGTTCGGGGAATACGCGCTTGCTGATGGCGCCCGCGCCCATCGCCAGAATGGTAGTGGTCTCTTCCATGATATCGATGTTGTAAAGACACGCCTTGCCCGGTCTGGCGTAGCCAACATTCTGCTGCTGGCCTGCCATGTACTTCTGGCGGTACAGATAGTAGGGCTCAAGCCCCAGTTCATCCGCCGTCTGCGCGCCAAGACGCACCATTTCGGCGGCGATGGCTGCATCGGGCAGCGGATACTTTTCCAGATTCAATCGGCTGGAGCGCTTAAGCGCCAGCGTGTGCACCGTCAGGCTGTCGGGTCTGAGCGCACGGATACGGTCCATGGTATATGCAAAGTGTTCGGCATTCTCCCCCGGCAACCCTGCAATCACATCCATATTGATGTCTTCAAAGCCCAGTTCACGCGCCATCAGGAAGGAATCCTCCGCCTGCTGAGCGGTGTGGTCGCGGCCGATGATGCGCAGCGTCTCATCGTTCATGGTCTGGGGGTTGATGCTGATGCGCCCCACATTCAGCCGCTTCAGCGTTTCCAGCTTGCCGCGGGTGATGGTATCGGGGCGGCCTGCTTCCACAGTATATTCACAGGCATTGGGGAAAAGACGCATCGTCTCCTCCATGAGCAAGGCAAACTGCTCTTCATTGAGCGCAGAAGGCGTACCGCCGCCCACATACAGCGCGCGCAGCTTGTGTCCGCTCTTTTTCAGCAGCTCCGCGCCCTCGCGCATTTCCCAAAGCAGCGCTTCCAGGTAGGGCGGGATGAGCTTGCCCTTGCCGACCGCCTCGCCCGGGAAGGAGCAATATGCGCAGCGGGTACGGCAGAAGGGAATGGAAATGTACACATCCGCCTCCTCTACGCTGGGGGCAGGAAGCTTTTGCTGCTCAATGACGATACGGCGCAGAAGCTCGCTCTTTTCGCGGCTCACGTCAAACTCGCGCTCCACATAGCGCTGCGCCTCTTCAAGCGTGAGGCCTGCTTCGAGGCGTTCGTAGATGAGCCTTGTGGGACGGATGCCCGTAAGCGAGCCCCACGGAGGACGCTTGCCGCATACGCGCTTGAGCAGCTCATACAGCGTTACCTTGCACAAACGCTTGGAAATGCGCTTGTGAGCCACATGGAACTTTTCATCCTGCCCTTCATAAGCAGCCGCCTCGGGCAGCGCTGCGCTGCGCGTTTCCGTTTCACCGCGGAAGGCAAAGGTACACTCCGCCTGTCCGTCTTTTTCTTCATAAGTATGATGCACTTTTTCCGCGCCCGTTTCTTCCTGCGGATTGATTTCAAAATCCTCCACGGCAAAAAACAGCTTGAGCACGTCACACAGTTCATTGGCAAAGCCATCCAGCGGCGTAAAAAGCGCCGCGCGAATCGTATCCATTATTGTTCCTCCACAGGGTCGCGGCCGACAATACCGAGGTTGTTATGTCCGGGATAAGCAATCATTCTGGGCGTCAGTTTAAACAGCCTGCGCAGCGAATGATGCAGAAGCGTAAAATCGCCGTCGGCAAAATCCGTACGGCCGTAGCCGTGCGCAAACAGCGTATCGCCCGTCAGCACGCCCTGATTTTCGGGAAGGATGCAGCAGATGCTGCCGTTGCTGTGACCGGGCGTATGCATGATTTCGACCTGCATGCCCGCAATGGTGAGCGGGCCTTCCTCAATCGTCACAGGCACGGTGGTTTGGGTAACAGGATCGGCAAAAACAGCGGAAACATTCGCCATCGCGTCCGTAAGCTTGGGAGCGTCTGCCGAATGGATGTATACAGGGCATGCGTAGTGCGCGCAAATATCATCCACCGCGCCGATGTGGTCGTAATGCCCGTGGGTCAAAAGCACCGCGCTTACCCTACGCTCCCCCACCGCACGGATGATGCGCTCTTTTTCCGCACCGGGGTCAACGATGAAGCACTCATGCGTAAGGGTATTCTCCACAATAAAGCAGTTAACGGCAAGCTCACCCACCGTGATACGCTGCACTGAAACTTTCATCTGCCCCTTACCCCTTCATCAGAAAAGCTTATGCGAATCCATCATGATGGTCACAGGGCCGTCATTGACCAGAGCGACCTTCATATCCGCGCCAAAACGTCCCGTTTCCACATGGATGCCCTGCTCGCGCCACGCGGCGACAAGGCGTTCGTACATGGGATTGGCCGTTTCGGGGCGGGCAGCCTGAATAAAGCTGGGACGGCGGCTGGAGCGCGCGTCACCCAGCAGGGTAAACTGGCTCACCGCCAAAATCTCGCCGCCCACATCCATCAGGGAGCGGTTCATCTTGCCGTTTTCATCCTCGAAAACGCGCAGATTGGGAATTTTGGTGGACATGTATTTGAAATCGTTCTCGCCGTCGCCTTCTTCCACGCCGATGAGCACCAGAAAGCCCTGAGCGATTTTTCCTACGATTTCTCCGTCAATGGTGACGCTTGCCTCCGTCACACGCTGAATCACAGCACGCATGGGGTATGTTCCTCTCTTGCAAATGATACGGTCTTAGCCGTTGGTGCCTCTGTACACCTCGATGATATCGCTGCGTTTGAGCAGCTGAGCGATCACCTTGTCCAGTTCTTCACGGCTCTTGACCTGAATAACAAGGGTGATGACGCAGGTTTTTTTGCGTTCGTCACGCTTGGCGGATACGGCAACGATGGGCACATCCATTTTGCCGATGACCATGGCCAATTCACCCAACAGGCTCACGTGGTCGTAAGCGATGATGGTGATGCCCGCATTAAACGAACTTTGCTGATGGCCCGTGGCCCAGCTTACCTCCACCAGACGCTCCTGCTCGGAGTTGCTGGCGTTGACACAGTCGGCCTTATGCACCGTAACGCCGCGCCCGCGGGTGATATAACCCGTAATTTCGTCGCCGGGAACAGGATTGCAGCAGCGGGCAAAACGCACGAGCATACCGTTTTCGCCCTTGACATATACGCCATGGGAAGGCTTGCCCAGCTTTTTCTGGGCTTCCTCCTGCGTAACCTCCTTTACCTGAGGAGCAGCAGTGGCCTCAGCCTTGCGCTGTTCTTCCAGCAGACGGCTGACGACATAGGCGCTGGCAATACCGCCGTAGCCTACCGCGCCGTAGATATCCTCCATTTCAGAGAAGGCATAGCGCTTGAGCAAGGGCTCATAATATTCGGGCTTGGCAAGCAGGCCGAGCGAAACGCCGCGGCTCTTGGCTTCTTTTTCCACCATGTCCTTGCCCTTGATCACGTTCTCGCCGCGCATTTCGCGCTTCATGAACTGACGGATCTTTGCCTTGGCCTGCTGCGTCTTTACGATGCGCAGCCAGTCCGCGCCGGGGCCCTTGGAATTGGGCGAAGTGATGATCTCCACGCGGTCGCCCGTCTGCAGTTCCGTTTCAAGCGGAACGATGCGGCCGTTGATCTTGGCGCCCACGCACTGGTTGCCCACGCCCGAGTGGATGCGGTAGGCAAAGTCGATGGGCGTAGCGCCGCGGGTCATGCTGATGATATCGCCCTTGGGGGTAAAGATCAGTACCTCTTCGCTGAAAAGGTCGGTCTTGAGCGAATCGATAAATTCCTGACTGTCGCGGGTATCGCCCTGCCAGTCAAGGATCTGGCGCAGCCAGTACAGCTTGGTATCCAGATCGCCCGCGCCGGTTGCGCCTTCCTTGTAGCGCCAGTGCGCTGCAACGCCGAACTCAGCCACGCGGTGCATTTCCCACGTACGGATCTGAATTTCAAACGGGAAGGGCATCTTGCGTCCGCCGATCACGGTGGTGTGCAGGCTCTGGTACATGTTGCCCTTGGGTACGCTGATGTAATCTTTGAAGCGACCGGGGATCTGGTTCCACAGCGTATGCACGATGCCAAGCACCGTGTAGCAATCCTGCACGGTATCCACCAGCACGCGAACGGCGATCAGGTCATAGATCTGGTCAAAGGTCTTGCCCTGTTTGTTCATCTTTTTGTAGATGGAATACAGGTGCTTGGGACGACCGTCGATTTCGTAGCGGATATCCTGCTGGTCCAGCTTCTCAGACAGTTCGGAGATGACCATGCGGATGTTCTCCTCACGCTCGGAGCGGCGCAGGCCAACCTTTTGCGCGATGTCGTGGAAAGCGGGCGGATCGATATACTTGAAGCTCAAGTCCTCCAGTTCGGACTTGATGGAGTTGATGCCCAGACGGTGCGCAAGAGGCGCGTAAATATCCAGCGTTTCATGGGCGATGGCCTTCTGGCGGTCGGGCGCCTGGAAACGCATGGTGCGCATGTTGTGCAGACGGTCCGCCAGCTTGATGACCACAACGCGGATATCCTTGGACATGGCAAGGATCATCTTGCGCAGGCTCTCGGCCTTCTGCTCTTCGCGGCTGGTAAAGTCCAGCTTTTCCAGCTTGGTCACGCCGTCTACCAGCAGGGCGACCTCATCGCCAAACTCCTGCCTCAGCGTTTCAAGCGTGATCTCCTTGCAATCCTCCACCGTATCGTGCAAAAAACCCGCAGCGATGGTGGTGGCGTCGATCATCAGGTCGGTCAGGATGCTTGCAACCGAAACAGGGTGCATAAAATACGGCTCGCCGCTTTTGCGCACCTGTCCGCTGTGCGCCTTCTCGGCAAACTCATATGCCTTGCGTACCAGTTCGCATCCTTCGGGATGAGTTTTGCGCACGCGCGCAAGCATTTTTTCAAGCGGCATACATTCGTTGGTGATATAGGTAAGCAAATTCGCACCCCCTGCATCTGTAAAGCGTGTTACGAAGCAAAGCTTTTAGTTGCTGCCTTCAATATCCACACGCTGTTTCTCGTAATACTCTTTATAAATTCGGATGATCTCCTCCGCATCGCCGTTCAAAAGCGCGTCTTCCATAAATGCGTCGGGGATCTCCCCCACAGCCTCAAGGATCACCTCGGGCTGCGCGGGATCGTTCAGCGCTGCATCGCGCTTGTCCATGATCTCGTCATAGGCCTGCGCCTCGCCGCTGATCAGCGACTCCAGTGCGCTGAAGGAGGAAAGATTCTGAAGTCCGCGCTCGCTTTCCCTGTCGGGGCGGTAATCGATGCAGCCTGCAATGCCAAGGATAACCGCCAGCACAAGCGCCGCGATGCGCAGCCACTCCCGCTTTGCGCTGCCGATCGCAGCAAACTTGCGGCGCTTTTCGCGGATTCGCACCGCCCAGCCCATCCAGTACATGCCAAGCGCACAGCCCATGAGCACAAACGTGTAAAAGAACGTGTTGATGGTACGCCCGTCTGCCAGATATTCGCCCGAATACACAGCGGGAATGATCTGCACACAGAACAGGAATACCGCAAGCACCGTGATCCAGATGGGATGGCTGAAACGGAACGGGCTTCCGTTGAGTGCTTCGCTCAGCTGCCATGCGACCAGCGCCCACACCACCAGCAGCGGCAGCGAGAACCAGTTTCCCATCAGCCTGAAACCAAGCGCAAAGGAGCTTGTTACTGCCGTCAGGGCATTAACGCCCTGCTCCGCCGCTCCGAGGCGATTGGGAGAAAGTACGCCGCATGCGCCGCAGACGAGCATCACAACCAACATGACCGCCGCAAACAGGCGGATATTGCGCTTTTGATAAAACGCCCATGCGGTGATCATCACTTCCACGATGAGGGCAAAAAACAAAGTGGAGTATTTGGCGCCGCCGACCACCAGCGTGAGCAGCGCGACCGCCGCGCCGAGCATCAGGCGGGAAGCTTTGGTTTGAGCGTAGGAAAGCCTGACCCACAAGCCAAGCCTCAGCACCACGAAGGACCACATCAGCGTATACGCCACGCCGCCGCTGTACCAGAAGAACGCTTCGCTCAATTCGGGTACAAACTGGATCATCACAAA
>JAZKYW010000215.1:0-9529 GCA_045612325.1 Candidatus Limiplasma sp.
CCATCTATTTTGAAAGCCCTGAAGGCGTTGGTGAAAGCTACGATGAAGGTCTGCCGCCTCCCTTTGATCTGGACGCTCCCATTGTGGAGATCGAAGACAAGGACTATGGTCTGTTCTATGTGGACGCCATGAACGCCCCCGAGCGTTACGCCGGCAAGACCGTGCGTTTCAAGGGTCAGGTGTACTGCGACCGCGCCCTGCCCAACGGCTCCTTTGTACCGGGCCGCATGGCCAACGTCTGCTGTGCGGATGACATCCGCTTCATCGGCTTCATCTGTTTCGCCTCCGCCGAGCTGATGCCTGCCGCCGATTCGTGGATCTACCTCACCGCCGAAGTACGCATCGAAAACATGAAGCAGTACCGCGGCGAAGGCCCCGTGCTCTACGCCAAAGCCGTCGAGCCCGCCACCGAGCCCGAGGTGGAAGTTGTGGAGTTTAACTGATTTCCTCTTCCCCGATCATTTACCATTCAAAAATCCCTCCCCGCAAAGCTCTGCTGCGTTGGGAGGGATTTTCCATGTTTGCATCTTCACCACCAAACGCTTACATCAAATCCAGAGTACTTTTCCGCATCGCATTTTGCTGGTTACTGTTTTTCAAAAATATGTTATAATATGATCAACATAGAAAATTCCATAGGAGGTCCGGTCTATGCAAGAACGTCTGCGTCGCTACATCGACCTGTCCCGCGATGCGCATTCCATCGTACCTATCGACGAACGCGAAACCACCGACTATCGTTTGCGCCAAAAGCCCGTGCTTGAGTCCCGTTTGCTGGATGACATGCAATCCCTCGAGCATTGGAAAACGCTCACGCCCTACGCCGCCATCGAGCTGTCTGACGAACATGTGCTGGATGGAAAGACCAGCCTCAAATTCACGGCAAAGAGCAATCTGCCCACATGGCTGCCCGGGCGCGGTTTTGGCCGCATCTACGCCGAACCTGCCGCCATGCGCGTCATCGACCACGAAAACTGGGAGGATTGGAACCGCCTGTCCCTGTGGGTATGGCCCCATATTCCCGGCATGAAATCCATCTGTGTGCGTGTGCAGCTGTATAACGAAGGCGAACACCCCGTGCCCGACCGTTATTACCGCGAAGGCGCGCACAACGTGAACCTCAAGGCCGACCAGTGGAACCACATCACAGTGGAAATTCCCTACGTTCACCGCGACAACGTGGTGGGCGTTGCGCTGGAATACGATATGTGCGGTCACGAAGTGGACACCGTAGACACCTGCGAATACTATCTGGCCCGCCTTGAACTGCAGAAGGTAGAAGCCGATGTGCTGGAGGGCTGGATCCCCGGACCGGACCGCATCGCATTCAGCGGGAGCGGATATCTGCCCCACGAAACCAAGCAGGCTGTTGCCGCCGATTCGCTCAAGGCGGATACTTTCCGCGTGCTGGAGACCGACACAGGCCGCGTAGTGCTGACCAAGTCTGTTAAAAAGCGCGACGGACTGTGCATCATGGACTTCAGCGAAGTGACCGAATGCGGGCGTTACCTGCTCATCGCAGGCGACCACAGCACTCGCGTGTTTGAAATTTCGCCCAATGTGTGGGACGCTTCCGTTTGGAAGGTGCTCAACTTCTACCTCTCCCAGCGCTGCGGCATCGAGATTCCCGGCAAGCACCGCGCCTGCCATACCGACCTGCTGCTCAAACATCCCGACGGACGCGCCATCGTTGCCAACGGCGGCTGGCATGACGCTGCCGACCTTGCGCAGGGCATGAACAACACCGCAGACGGCACCGCCGCGCTCTTCCTGCTGGCCCGCACTTTGGAAGGCAAGGACGAGCTGCGCACCAGACTGCATGACCGCGTGCTGGAGGAAGCCCGCTGGGGTCTGGATTACGTGCTCAAGGTGCGTTTCGGCGATGGCTACCGCTCCTCTTACTCCTCCCTCTCCATCTGGACGGACGGCATCATCGGCACGGAGGATGACGTGACCTCCAAGCCCACCAAGAGCCCCTTCACCAACTTTGTATCCGCCTATGCCGAAGCGCTCGGCGCCTATTCGCTGCGCAAGATCGACCCCTTCCTTGCCCGCTACGCCCTGCGCGTTGCCCGTGAGGATTTCGGCTTTGCCGAGGTCGGCAACAATGACATGAGCGGTCTTGCCTTCAATAACGACCCCGGTCAGGCGGATGTAAAGCTGTACGCTGCCGCCGTGAGCGCCGCTGCCGAATTGGTGCGCGCCGGTCTGACCGAATTTGAAGAAAAAGCCGTTCAGTACGCACGCCTGCTCATGGCCTGTCAGCAGACCGAAATGCCCGATTGGGACAAGCCCATCCGCGGCTTCTTCTGGTGTGAAAAGGAGCATTTGGTGCCGTGGCATCACTCGCACCATTCCTTCGAGCAGTATCTCACCGCAGGCCTGTCCGCACTTTGCGAGGTGCTGCCTGACCATCCCGACCGTCCGCTGTGGGTAAACGCCCTCAAGCTGTACTGCGAATACAGCAAGACCGCCGCCGAATATTCCGCGCCGTGGTGCATGCTGGCTGAAGGCGTCTATCACGAGGATGAAGCCATCAACTACCCCGAACAGATTCTGGCCGGCATCATCGCGGGCGATGAACAGAACCTGCGCGATTACAAGAAGCAGGTGCAGCAGGGCATCCCGCTGGGCAAGGGCTTCTATCTGCGCCGCTTCCCCGTGTGGTTCTCCTTCCGCGGCAACCTGAATGTGCTGCTGTCTCAGGCCACCGCACTGGCAGCTGCCGCCAATGTTGCGGGCGACGCCGAAGCGCTGTCTCTGGTGCAGCGTCAGCTGGAGTGGACCGTGGGCAGAAACCCGTTTGCACAGTCTCTCATCACGGGCGAAGGCTACGAATGGACGGACGAATACGCCGTGCAGCCGGGTCAGACCATCGGTCAGATGCCCGTGGGCATCCAGTCGCTGGATGACAATGACGCGCCCTACTTCCCGCAGGTCTGCACCGCAACCTACAAGGAAGTATGGATTTGCCCCGCCAACAAGTGGATGTGGGTCATGG
The DNA here is from genome assembly GCA_045612325.1 of Candidatus Limiplasma sp. GTDB lineage: Bacteria > Bacillota > Clostridia > Christensenellales > Aristaeellaceae > Limiplasma. Next base: position 3,002 of record JAZKYW010000215.1, read on the forward strand.
CGCATGTGCTGAAAAACACCTGATACCATTTGAATGCCTTTACACCCGCCCTGCAGCTTCGGCAGCAGGGTGGGTTTTTGTTTGGATTGTACGCTTATCCGCCCGTTTCTCCGCTTTTCATTCGGCCCAAATTCCTGTATAATGGAGGGTAAGATAAACTGCGAAAGAGGGATAAAATGCTGTTTCTGATCCTTGCCATTTTGGGCGGCTCCATGCTCTCCATTGTGATGCGTTTGAGCGAGGGGCGTGTGCAGTCCAAAACCAGCATGCTGGCTGTCAATTATATTACCTGCATGCTGCTGTGCGGCTTTTATATGGGGTTTGATCTTTCGCTCGATATGCAGGGCAGCGGGCGCACGCTTGCGCTCGGTGCTGTTACGGGCGTGTTTTATGTGGTGTCGCTTTTGTTGATGCAGGTAAGCATCCGCCAAAACGGCGTGATTTTGCCCTCGGTCTTTTCCCGTCTGGGCGGTCTGCTTGTGCCGCTGCTCATTGCTATCTGCTTCTTTGGCGAAAGCCCAAGCATGCTTCAAATCATCGGCGCGGTCATTGCCTCGTTGGCGATCGTTGCCATCACCGCGGGCGGAAAACAAACCGCCGTTACATCGGTCGTTTCGCTTCTGCTGATCCTTGTGACGGACGGCATCGCTGCCGCCATGTCCACCGTATACGAAAAGCTGGGACGCATTGAGCTGAGCACGCAGTTTTTGTTTTATACCTTTGCCACCGCGCTTTTGATCTGCATCGTGCTGATCATTCGCAACAGGGAAAGCTTTGGGTTGAAGGAACTGCTGTATGGTCTGGCCATCGGCATTCCCAATTTCTTTGCATCCCGCTGTCTGCTGCAATCGCTGCAGACCATCCCCGCCGTCATCGTTTATCCCACGCGCGGCGTTGCCAGCCTGCTGGTGATTACCCTTGCCGGCGTTGTATTCTTCCGCGAGCGTCTTCGCAAACGCCAGTGGGCCGCCATTGCAGCCATTCTGGTGGCTGTGGTGCTGCTCAACATTTAACACAGGAAAGGCTTGTCATTTATGAAACAGGCATTGCAAACCATCATTCGCCGCGCGGGCGATTTGATCCTCAACGCAGAAGCGTTTCGTGTGGAGGCCAAAGAAGGCCATGCCAACTTTGTGACCAGCGTGGATGAAGAGGTGCAGCGTTTTCTGACCGCCGAGCTGAAAGCTCTGCTGCCCGAAAGCGCCGTTATCGGCGAAGAAACCGAGAACGAACCGCTGACCGACCGCCTTACATGGGTCATCGACCCGCTGGACGGCACCACCAACTTCATTCACGATTACCGTTTTTCCGCCATCAGCGTTGCGCTACTGAAAAACCGAGAGCCCATCATCGGCGCGGTCTATCAGCCCTATACCAAAGAACTGTTCTACGCTGAAAAAGGACAGGGCGCATCTCTCAACGATGCCCCCATCCATGTATCCTCCACACCCATCGAACAGGCGCTGGTGGGCTTTGGCACAGCGCCTTATGACGCCGAGCTTGCCGAAAGAAGCATGCAGGCTGCGCTTTGGTTTTTGCAGCATTCGGCGGATGTGCGCCGCTGCGGCTCTGCCGCGCTGGACCTTGCCTATGTGGCTGCCGGAAGGCAGGATGTGTATTTCGAACTCATCCTGCGCCCGTGGGATTATGCCGCAGGCGCGCTGCTCGTGCAGGAAGCCGGCGGATGCTTCACGCAGCCCACGATGCAGCCTTTGGACTTTAACGCCACCACCGCTGTGCTTGTCGCCAATCCCAACTGTTTTGAAACTGCCGCGCAATGGCTCAAACCGTTCTGGAATTGAACCACCATCCTTACCGAAGGGAGAATACGACCATGACCATGCTCAAGTACCATGAGAATATCGATACCCTCCACATCGGCACCGTGCCCAACCATGCGTACTTCATCCCCCACAGCAGCCGTGAAAGCGCCCTTACGCTGCGCCGTACCAACTCCGAGCGTTTCACCCTGCTCAACGGCGAGTGGGATTTTACCTATTACAGCAGCGTCCTCGATTTGCCTGAGGATTTTTTGACCCTGCCCGCAGAAGATACCATCCCCGTACCTTCCGTATGGCAGAATCACGGGTATGACGGTCATCAGTACACCAACGTGCTGTTTCCCATTCCCTTTGACCCGCCCTATGTACCGGTGGAAAACCCCTGCGGTCTCTACACCCGCCGTTTTGAAATTACCAAGGCGCAGGATGCCACACTGACGCTCAACTTTGAAGGCGTTGACAGCTGCCAGTATGTGTGGCTCAACGGTCAGTTTGTGGGCTACAGCCAGGTATCTCACAGCACGTCCGAGTTTGATATCACCGATTTTGTCATCGACGGCGAGAACGAGCTGAAAGTGCTGGTGCTCAAGTGGTGTGACGGCACCTATTGGGAAGATCAGGATAAATTCCGCACGAGCGGCATTTTCCGCGATGTGTATATCCTTGAACGCTCTGGGGAGCATCTGTTTGATTACACCTTGCGCACCGACATGAGCAAGGACCTGAAGCAGGCTGAGCTCAACGTTGCGTTTGAAACTGTGGGTTCTCCTGCCATCAGCTGCGAACTGCTTGATGCCGAGGGCAGCGTGCTTGCCTGCGGGAATACAGAAAACGGCTGTTTCCGCTTTACGCTGGAAAACCCCAAGCTGTGGAGCGCGGAATCCCCCTATCTGTATACGCTCATCATCCATTGCGGCGATGAATGGATCGTTGAGGAAGTAGGCATGCGCGAGATCCATGTTGAAAACGGCGTGCTCATTTTCAACGGACAGAACATCAAGTTCCGCGGCGTCAATCGTCATGACAGCGACCCTGTCCTCGGCCCTGCTGTTGGCGAAAAAGAGATGCTGCGCGACCTTGACGTGATGAAGCTGCACAACGTCAACGCCATCCGCACCAGCCATTACCCCAACGCCCCCGAGTTTCTGCGCCTTTGTGACCGCTACGGCTTCTATGTCATCGACGAGGCCGATAACGAGTGCCACGGCGTTACCTTCAAGGAGGGCGGCTGGAAAGGCCACTACAACGCCATGGCCAATGACACGCAGTACACGCAGTGCTTCCTCGACCGCGTACAGCGCTGCGTGATCCGCGATAAAAACCGCACCAGCGTTGTCATGTGGTCCATGGGCAACGAAGCAGGCCACGGCGTATGCTTCAACGAATGCCTCAAGTGGACCAAGCAGTATGACCACACCCGCCTCACGCATTACGAGCGCGCCTCCTTCCCGCCCGCAGGCCAGACCTTCCCCGAGGAATATCTGGATACCTTCAGCCGCATGTACTCCTCCGTCAAAGCCAACGACAGGTATTTTGAGCAGCAGGAGACGGGCGTTCCCTTCGAGGCTGACGGACGCGATTATGTATCCCCCGGCATCATCCGCAAGCCCTATGTGCTGTGCGAATACTGCCATGCCATGGGCAACGGTCCCGGAGACCTTGAGGAGTATTTCCAGTGCATCGAACGTCATCCCGGCCACAGCGGCGGCTTTATCTGGGAGTGGTGCGACCATGCCGTATTCATGGGCCACACCGTCGACGGACGCAAAAAGTACTTCTACGGCGGCGATTTCGGCGAATTCCCCAATGACGCCAACTTCTGCATGGACGGCCTGGTCTATCCCGACCGCACGCCCCACACGGGTCTGAAGGAATTCAAAAACGTGATGCGCCCCGCCCGCATCAGCGCGGTCGATTTTGCCAAGGGCCTCTTTGAAATTTGGAATCTGTACGACTTCAACAACCTTGCGGATACTGTTGAGATTCGCTACACGCTGCGCCGCGGCGGCGCTGAAATCGGCAGCGGCACCATCGATGCCGCTCAGCTGAACATCGCGCCTCACGCCCGTCAGCAAGTCATCATCAGCGAGCCCGCTTTGGCTGAGCCCGATACCGCCATCTATTTTGAGACCCTACTTCTCAAGGCCGCAGGCCCTGTGCCCGCAGGCTACTGCGTAGGCGTTGAGCAGCTGGGCGAGCAGGTCTATTCCCCCGTGCTGCCCGAAGCCAAGGGCGACGAGCTGACCGTAAGCGAGGACGCGCGCCACATCATCATCCAAAATGGCCTTTTCCGCTATGTGTACAACAAGCAGCACGTAAGCTTTGACAAGATGGTGGCAGGCGGCATTGCGTTGCTTGACAAGCCCATGGCCTTCAACATCTGGCGTGCCCCCACGGACAACGACCGCAACATCCGCCGCAAATGGAGCGAATTTGCCTATGACCGCGCCATCCCGCGCGGCTATGAGACCACTGTTGCCATGGATGATGACGGCTGCACGCTGACCACGACCTTTGGTTTGAGCGCCATCTTCATCCGCAACCTTGTCAACGGCACCGTCCGCTGGCACATTACCCGCGGCGGCGCGGTGACCGTGGATGTACAGGCGACCGTGCGCGAGAACATGCCCTTCCTGCCCCGTTTCGGTCTGCGCGCCTTCCTGCCCGCAGCCATGGACAGGGTGGAGTACTTCGGCTACGGTCCCTATGAAAGCTACACCGATAAGCGTCAGGCCAGCACCAAGCACCTGTATGCTACCACCGTCAAGGCCCTGCACGAGGATTACCTCAAGCCGCAGGAAAACGGCAGTCACCACGATTGCTCCTATGTGCAGGTTTCCGGCCCTGCCGCCCGCCTGCATGTAAGCGGCGAAAGCTTCTCCTTCAATGCTTCCCGTTATACGCAGGAGGAACTGACCGCCAAGAAGCATGCTTTTGAAATCGAGCCCTGCGGAAGCACCGTGCTTTGCGTGGATGCGCTGTTTGCGGGTATCGGCTCCAACAGCTGCGGCCCCGAATTGGATGAAAAGTACCGCCCCGGCACCGAAATCGATTTCCGCTGCACCTTCACGCCCGAAGTCATCGGCTGACCACCTGTAAGGAGTTGATTGTTCATGACCTCCATCCCGCGTCCGGAATATCCCCGTCCGCAGTTTGCGCGTCCCTCCTGGATGAACCTGAACGGCACATGGCAATTCGAAATCGACCACGGCGCATCGGGCCGTGCACGCGGTCTTGTGCAAAAAGAGCCGCTTGATGCGTCCATCCTTGTGCCCTTCTGCCCCGAAAGCGAACTTTCGGGCATCGGCAATAAGGATTTCATGGCTGCCGTGTGGTACCGCCGCACCTTTACCCTGCCCGAAGAAAGCAAAGGTCAGCGCATCCTTTTGCATTTCGGCGCTGTGGATTACAAGTGCGAGGCATGGGTCAACGGCAAGTCCGTAGGCATTCACGAAGGCGGATATGCCTCTTTCACGTTTGAAATCACCGATGCCGTTGAAGATGGCGAAAACACGCTGGTCATCTGCGCTGATGACGACCTGCGCAGCGGCCGCCAGCCTCACGGCAAGCAGTGCTATGATTACCATTCCCACGGCTGCAGCTACACCCGCACCACGGGCATCTGGCAGACGGTCTGGCTGGAGTGGGTACCCAAGACCTACCTGCGCTCCATGCGCTCCGTGCCCGATGCAGCCAACGGCAGCATCTACATCGACGCCCTCATTGACGGCAATGCCATGAGCGGCACGCTTAAGGCGACTGCTTTCTTCAAGGGCGAAAAAGCGGGCTGCGCCGCTGCCAAAGTGGACGGCAACCATGCCAGGCTGACCCTTGCGGTGGAGGATGCAAAGCTCTGGTCCGCTCTTGAGCCCAATCTGTACGAGCTGACGCTGGAGCTTTGCAATGGCGAACAGGTGCTGGATACCGTCAGCAGCTACTTCGGTCTGCGCACCATCTCCTTTGACGGCAAAAAGTGCCTCATCAACGGCAAGCCCGTTTTCCAGCGTCTGGTGCTTGACCAGGGCTTCTATCCCGACGGCATCTATACCGCCCCCAACGACGAGGCGCTCAGGCACGATATCGAAATGTCCATGGCGATGGGCTTCAACGGCGCACGCCTGCATCAGAAGGTGTTTGAGCAGCGCTTCCTGTACTGGGCAGATATTCTGGGCTACATCGTATGGGGTGAAATGCCCAGCTGGGGCATCGACCCTGCCCGTCCGCATTCCATGAACATCTTCCTGCGCGAATGGCTGGAAGTGGTGGAGCGCGACATCAACGCGCCCTCCATCGTTGGCTGGTGTCCCTACAACGAGGTATGGGGCGAAAGCAACGACGGTCTGCGCCAGCTCACCCTGCAGATGACCTACCGCGCCACCAAGGCCATGGACCCCTCCCGCCCCTGCATTGATGTAAGCGGCGGCTATCATGTGGAGACCGATATCTACGATACCCACGATTACGAGCAGGATACCGAGCTGTACGCCGAGCGTTACCGCCCCGGCGCGGAATTGTACGACGAGCGCAGGAGGCACCAGCACTATGACGGCAAGCTGCCCCTCTTCGTAAGCGAATACGGCGGCATCCGCTGGACGGACGATGAATCCGGCTGGGGCTATGGCGAAGCGCCCAAGACCCGCGAGGAGTTCATCAGCCGTTACAAGGGCCTGACTGAAGCGCTGCTTGGCAACCCCGAGCACATTGGCTTCTGCTATACGCAGCTGACCGATGTGGAGCAGGAGCAGAA